>ONDU01000004.1 GCA_900316615.1 uncultured Eubacteriales bacterium
ATCTCAGCTTAAATCTGTAGCATTGCAGAAAAGTGCAGTGAATTACGTTAAGCCCGGAAGCCTTAATGTTACAAACGGCAGCGAGCTTTTCCTTTATGCCAATGTAGACAGACAATACATAGAACCGTCTTCTTCAAGCAGCTCATCGGGAGGAAGCAGTTCTCATACAAGTTCTTCGGGAAGATCACACGGAGGTATAAGCGGAAGCTTTTAACATGAATTATAACTTATTTTATGCGTAAAGCCTGATTCTTAAAAAATATAAAAAAACTATTGCATTTTGTAATAGTCTGTGTTAAAATTATAACGTTGTTATGAAGGCTGAAAGAGGTGAAACGATAATGAAAGAGGGTATCCATCCTAATTATAAGCACACTACAATAACCTGTGCTTGTGGAAACGTAATCGAAACAGGTTCAACAAAGGAAAACATTCGTGTTGAAATCTGTTCAAAGTGTCATCCTTTCTTTACAGGCAAGCAGAAGCTTGTTGATACAGGTGGACGTGTTGACAGATTTAACAAGCGTTTTGGTATCAAGAACAAATAAGTTTTGGCTTTTAAGCGACACAAATTCTTTTGTGTCGCTTATTAATTTTACAGAAAATAAAGCAGTGTGCAGGTGAAGAATGTTGTCATATGAAAGCTATAAAACAGTAGAAAAAGAAGCGAATGATGAACTTACTGAAAAGCGTTCAAGATTTATAGGATACTGCAAGCCCGTAAAAAACGAGGAAGAAGCGATTCAATACATAAACAGTATAAAATCAAAACACTGGGACGCAAGACATAACGTATATGCGTACTGCATTCAGGAGGGACAGATTAAACGCTATTCCGATGACGGCGAACCGCAGGGAACAGCCGGAGTTCCTGTGTTGGAGGTTCTGACAAAAAACCAAATTACAGATGTTGTGGTAGTTGTTACAAGATACTTCGGAGGAATACTTCTTGGTACGGGAGGACTGGTGAGGGCGTATTCTGCTTCGGCAAAAAAGGTGGTTGAAGCTGCAGGCGTAATAAATATGGTCAGGTGCAGCGTATGTACACTGGTATGTGACTATAACCGCTACGGAAAAGTTTCGTCCCTAATACCGCAAAGCGGAGGTATTATTGATGAAAGCAGCTTCGGTTCTGACGTAAGCATAACATTTCATATAAGGTCAGATTATCTGGAAAGATTTAACAGACTGCTCGCAGATGCAACCTGTGGGGAGCTTTGCTCCAATACTGAGCACGAGGACTATTTTGCTATGGAGGAACAGCAGATATAAGTCTTGTACTCAGGTTTTGCGATTGCAGACCACGGCTGTATACAGCCGTGGTGTTCAAAGCGAAGCTTTGAACCGCCTCAAAAGCAAAGCTTTTGAGGTGCTGCAATCGCATATGTACAAAAACCGCATTTCAGGAAAAAACACGGTATTTTATGCTGAAAATATAAAAACTGTGTATCATAAACAGAAATTTTGTGGTATAATCAGTAAAGAAAGTAAAGCAGGGGAGTGAATACTGATGAAGTATTATGAAACAGGCTCAGGAATATGGGGAAGTGTTTTTGCCGTGCCTACAGATGTTGTGGATAAGCACATAAAGCTTGCCGGAGCTACACAGCTCAAGGTATTGCTCTGGCTTTTAAGAAACAGCTCAAGACGTGAGAAAATTACAGCAAACGATATAGCCGCAGCCCTGAATATGAATCCTATAGATGTAAAGGATTGTATGGAATTTTGGTACGGAGTAGGTCTTTTGAAGAATGATAATAATTCAGGAGATGAAATAAGCAGTTCTTATGAAAAAATATCTGAGGTTGATTTTTCATCTGAAATTTCCGAAGAAGCTGTTTCTGAAAGAGCAGTAAGAGATAATGAAAAGGAAGATGTTTTTCAAAAAAGTCCTGCAATCAGAACAGACAGGGGAAGTGAAATAAAGACAGCAGCAGAAAGCTATGTTCCGCCGAGAAGAACTATAGCGAGAGCACAGAAGCCTGATTCGGTAGAGGTAGCACAAAGAATAGCAAACGATGATAATTTTGCTGTTTTGCTGGAGATGACGGAGCAGCTGCTCGCACGACCGTTAACAAACAATGATTCAGCAACGCTTTTGTTAATGCACGACAGCGACGGACTTCCGTATGAGGTAATTACAATGATACTCCACTTTGCAAAGAGCGAGAACAATCTGAAAATGAGGTATATAGAGAAGCTCGGACGTGAATGGGGAGATGCAGGAATAGACACGCTTGAGAAGGCAGAGGAAAAAATAAATTCTATAATGCAGTCAAAGGAAGCGTGGAATATTGTATGCTCGGCATTCGGACTTAATAAGGGTATGTCACAGCCTACAGCACAGCAGAAGGAATATGCGGAGCTTTGGATAAACAAGTGGGGTTATGGTGAGAATATGCTCAGAAATGCTTACGAAATCTGTATGAACAGCCGTGGTGAATTTAGACTCAACTATATAAATGGAATCATAAGGAAATGGCATTCGGAAGGCATCTTAACGGAAAAGGACTTGGCTGACAGCAAAAGAGAGAGAGAATACGCACAAAAAAGCAGTGCAGAAGTCTCATATGAAAATACGAAAGCAGATAAAGGCGGTACACCTTCAAAAACTAACTCGTCAAATACTTCATATTCAATAGATGCTTTCAAGGAATACGATGTTTTTGAATAAGGCAAAGGGAAATGCGGGGTGAATTAATTTGGGCTATGATAAAAAAGTATACGAGGAAGCAGACAGCATAATCCGT
This sequence comes from uncultured Eubacteriales bacterium, assembly GCA_900316615.1. Lineage (GTDB taxonomy): Bacteria > Bacillota > Clostridia > Oscillospirales > Acutalibacteraceae > CAG-964. Next base: position 2,751 of record ONDU01000004.1, read on the forward strand.
GAAAGACGCAACAAGGCACTGAAAGCATCCGAGCTTAAAAAGGAAAGCTTTTTCAGAGAATACCCCGAGGCGAAGCAGCTTGAAAAGAAGCTTAACTATACGATGACTAAGCTCATAAGGATTGTGCTAAACGGTGAGCTTGAGCTGAAAATTGCATTGAATGAGCTTAAAAAGGAAAATCTTGCCATACAGGAAGAAATCAATAAGATTTACAGAAAGGCGGGTATAAGGGCTGAGGAGCTTGAGCCTGAATTTTTTTGCAAATTATGTGATGATAAGGGAGAAAAAGACGGCAGGGTATGCGAATGCTACAGAAAGCTTGTCAAGGAAATAGCCTGCAATAATCTTAACAGACTTTCACCGTTCAAGCTTTCGTCCTTTCAGACTTTTTCTCTTGAATATTACAACTACAAAATTAAGGACGGCGAAAAAGTCTCAGAGCGTGAGCTTATGGGAAAATATTTCGGGTTCTGCCAAAATTATGCGAAAACCTTTAGTGTAAATTCAAGAAATATTCTTATGCGTGGAAATACCGGACTTGGGAAAACGCATCTTTCGCTTGCGATAGCAAGAGAAGTTATAGAAAGAGGCTTTGGAGTAATATATTGTTCCACACCCGAAATTTTATCTAAGCTTGAGAAAGAACGTTTCGGAAAGTCCTACAACAATTCTGATGATTCGGAAGAAGCTCTGAAGGAATGTGATTTGCTTATACTTGATGATGTAGGCTCTGAATTTCATACGTCATTTACAAAAAATATTATATATAATATAATAAATTTCAGAATATCCCACGGTAAGCCCACAATAATAAGCACCAATCTGGAGCTTGAAGAACTGGAGGTTATGTATTCTCAAAGACTTGTATCACGTCTTATGGGGGAATATGTAATTATGAATTTTGTAGGAACGGATATTCGTCAGGTTAAGCGTCTTGAAAAGTATACCTGAAATTATTATTGTGCAGGGAAATAATCTTTAATCTGATAAGGATTATTGTAAAAATATTTTTATTAAACAAAGGTGGTATAACTATGAACATTGATAAGAACACAAAGGCTTCGGAAATAATGTCGAAATACCCTTGGCTTTTGGATGAGCTGGTAAAGGTAAGCGATAAGTTCCAGTTTGCAAAAACTCCGATAGGAAGTATGATGCTTAAAAATGCGACTATAGCCGATATAAGCAAAAAGGTAGGGATAAATGAAAATGACCTTATTAGTAAGCTTACGGACTTTATAAAATCGCATAACGGAAAGTAATCTTCAAATTTTTACGGAGCTGCAGCAAAATTGATTTTTTGTGCAGCTCCTTTTTAGAGCCTTGAATTTATATAACTGCTGCTTTTGCCTTAAATGGGTCACATATGTTTACAATGCATAAATTTTGTGCAGCTTAAATTTGATTTTGGCTTGATTATTGCAGAAATTTTTTCTATAATATATGTGCATACAATGAAAGGACAGAAGGTGACAATATGTCTGTAAAAACAAAAGCAACAGTTTCGCTTATCATAAATTTTCTGATTGCAGCGGTAACAACAGGTATAATAATTTCTTATTTTTTTACGGAAAGCAATCTCATAAAAAACAAGGAAGAAATATTTCAGTTTTTTACAACGGATTCAAATATTCTGGCAGCAGCTGCGGCCTTTGTCGTGATGATATTTGATATAAAAATTCTCAGGGGAAAAGCGGAAAAAATACCCGAAGCTGCAATAATTTTAAAGTTTGCAGGTACGGCGTGTCTTATGATTACGTTTCTGACAAGCCTGTTCTATCTTGTACCTATGTACGGATTTTCGTTCATATTCGGCGGAACGTTCCTGCATATGCATATGACTGCTCCTCTTATGTCGCTCCTCTCATTATGTATATTTGAAAAGGGCGAAAGGCTCAGTTTTATGAAGTCACATCTTGCTTATGTACCTATGGCTGTCTACGCTGCGGTTTATTTCATAATGGTAAGCGTAATAGGAGAGGCAAACGGAGGCTGGAGAGATTTGTATTCCTTCGGCAAAAACGGAATTGGTTTTATAACTATAGCTATTATTGCAGAGGATATAATAGTTGTAAATCTTATAAGGATTGCTTACAATCTTGGTATTAAAAAGAAAAAAATGCCTGAGCAGTCAGACGATGATGTTTGATTGAGAACATACTTAATAAATTCTTATCATTTTATTGTTAAATATTTTCTTAAATTTATACATAAGTCTTGACATAGATATATATTTACTGTATAATAACCAGTGCAGATGTGTGCAATAATACCCAATGCCACAAGGCGGATGGGAGGGAAGATAGATGGCAGAAATCAGAATAAAGGATAACGAATCTCTTGAAAGTGCACTCAGAAGATTTAAGAAGCAATGTGCAAGAGCAGGCGTTATTGCTGAGGTGCGTAAAAGAGAGGCTTATGAGAAACCTTCCGTAAAGCGTAAGAAGAAGTCTGAAGCAGCTCGTAAGCGTAAGTTTAAGTAAACTATTTATTTTAATTTAACAAAGGACGAGCTGCGGCTTGTCCTTTTGTGCTTTATATGAGGAAGAAAAATTGAGAACCCTGTTTTTTAAAAGCTTATCGGATATAGATATATCCATATTGAAAAATCTTGGAATAGATTGTGTTTTGCTTGATATCGACAACACGATAAAGCCATACGGAGCTGAAAAAGTAGAAGCTGTGTATGCTGTTTGGATAGATGAAGCAAGAGCAGCAGGTATAAATGTGATACTGTGTTCAAATAATTACAGACGCAATGTCGAGCCGATAGCAAGACAGCTTGGCTGTGATTTTGTAGCGTTCTGCCTTAAGCCGTCGCCGTTAGGATATTTCAGGGCATATATGAAGTCAAAGACGAAAATAAGAAGAATACTTATCATAGGCGATCAGTTTTTTACGGATATACTTGGAGGAAAATTTATGTTTATAAAAACTTTTCTCGTAGATCCTATTTCGGAGGAAAGCGAAGGCTCTACCGTAAAAATCAGAAGAATGCTGACAAAGCCGTTCACAGAAAGAATAAAGAACAGGGAAAACATATATTGTAAAGGAAGTAAGAAGGAGAAATGAAAAAGAAAGTACTGTTGCTGCTTGGTCCAAACCTTAACCTTGTAGGAATAAGGGAAAAATCCGTATATGGAGAGGTAAATGCAGAAACCATAGAAGATAATGTAAAAAGATACGGTGAAAGTATCGGAATAGAAGTAACGGTGTTCCAGTCCAACTGGGAGGGAGCAATAATCGACGAGATACATAAGGCACGTACCGTTTACGATGCAGTTATAATCAATCCCGGAGCATTGACACACTACAGCTATGCTGTACATGACGCTATAAAGGGAGTAGGAATACCTTTCATAGAGGTACATATGTCGAATATACACAAGAGAGAGGAATTCAGGCACAAGTCCGTAACCGCTCCTGCATGTGTGGGACAGATAGCCGGCTTCGGTGCAAAGGGATATGAGCTTGCACTTTCCTATATTGCGGAAACGGAGCTTTGATTATGGAAAAAAGAATATCCCGTCTGCAAAAAAATATAAAGGGTGACGGCAAGGCTTTTCTGATAACCTCAGGTGTAAACAGATTTTATCTTACGGACTTTTCATCATCTGAGGGAGCAGTGCTTATAACAAAAAAAAATGCTTATCTGCTGGTTGATTTCCGCTATGGGGAAGCGGCAGAAAAAACGGCTAAAAGCTGTAAGACTATTGTGTTTAAAAAGCTTTTGGAAAGTGTAAAGCAGATATGTTCAGAGGAAAAAATAAATGAAATGTTTGTCGAAAGAGAAAATGTGACTCTTGCAAAAGCCGACAGATACAGAAAAGCATTTAAAGACTTTGATGTTAAGCTTTCCGATGACGGAATACTTGATACCTTGCTTTGCAATCTAAGAAAGGTAAAAAGCAGTGACGAAATAAGTATGCTTAAGACTGCACAAAGAATTTCTGAGGAAGCCTATACAGAAATTCTCAACTACGTAAAGCCCGGAGTTTCCGAAAGGGAAATTGCTCTTGAGCTTGAATACCTTATGCGAAAAAAGGGAGCTGACGGTGTTTCGTTTGACCTTATTACAATATCTGGTAAAAAGACAGCTTTGCCTCATGGAGTTCCTGATGATAACGTGGTTAAAGAAGGAGATTTCTTTTTAAGCGATATAGGAGCTTTGTACAGGGGTTATCACAGCGATATGACAAGAACTGTTGCGGTAGGCTATGCTACAGACGAAATGCTGAAGGTTTATGATATAGTTCTTGAGGCTCAGCTCTCTGCTCTGGAAAAGGTAAGAAACGGAGTCAAGGCAGGTACTATAGACAGCACGGCGAGAAATATTATAGAAAGTTACGGTTACGGCGATAAATTCGGACATTCCACGGGTCACGGAGTAGGTCTTGATATACATGAGCAGCCGACTGTATATAAAACCAACGATACAATACTCAGCGAGGGAATGATTATAACCGTAGAACCGGGGATATATCTTCCCGATAAGTTCGGAATAAGAATTGAGGATATGCTTGCGGTTACCAAAAACGGCTGCGATAATTTTGCAGGTATTGATAAAAATTTGATAATATTATGATATAATATCCAAGTTTGAGCGTGATGAGGCGATTGCAGACCGTTTCGGACATTTGTCCGAAACGAAATTTCAAGCTTAAGCTTGAAATTTGGCAAAAGCGGAACGCTTTTGCCGTCTGCAATCGCAGTATGAGCAAAGCCTAAAATTGATATTGTTGAGGAAGTGTTATTTTGCTGAAAACAAGTGACTTTTACTATGAGCTTCCAAAGGAGCTTATTGCACAGACACCTGCACAGCCGAGAGATTCGTCAAGGCTTATGGTTATAGACAGAAAAAGAAAAACTGTAGAACACAGGCATTTTTACGATATAACTGAATATCTGAAAGAGGGCGACTGTCTGATAGTAAACGACTCACGTGTATTGCCTGCGAGAATTTACGGAACTAAAAAAACCGGAGCAAGAGTAGAATTTCTGCTTTTGTCGCAGTCATACGGAAATGTATGGGAGTGTCTTTCAAAGCCGGGCAAAAAGGCAAGAGAAGGTGATGAGTTCAGCTTTGGTGATGTAATGAAATGCAGAGTAAAAGAGGTGCTTGAAAACGGAAACAGGCTTGTTGAGTTTGAATGTGAGGAAAACTTTTATTCAGCACTTGACAAGGTGGGACAAATGCCGCTTCCGCCCTATATAACAAAAAAACTTGAGGATAAGGAGCGGTATCAGACAGTATACAGCAGAGAGCTTGGTTCTGCGGCAGCACCCACGGCAGGACTTCACTTTACGCCCGAGCTTATGCGTAAAATTGAGAACAAGGGAGTAAAAATAGGATATGTAACACTTCATGTAGGACTGGGTACGTTCAGACCTGTAAAGGTGGACGATGTAACGGAACATAAAATGCACTCAGAGCATTACGAAATGCCGGAAAAAACTGCAAGGCTGATAAATCAGACAAAAGAAAACGGAGGAAGGGTTATAGCGGTAGGTACGACAAGCTGCCGTACTCTTGAAACCGTTGCAAAGGAGCACAACGGAAAGGCAGAGGCCTGCGAGGGCTTTACCGATATTTTTATCTATCCCGGGTATGAATTCAAGCTTTTGGACGGGCTTATAACGAATTTTCATCTTCCCGAAAGTACCCTTATAATGCTTGTGTCAGCCTTTGCCGGTTATGATACCATTATGAACAGCTATAAAACTGCGGTAGAGGAAAAATACAGATTTTTCTCATTCGGAGATGCCATGGCTATATTCTGAAAAGCTGTATGGTGCGGTAAAGAAGCGATTGCAGACCGTTTCGGACATTTGTCCGAAACGAAATTTCAAGCTTAAAGCTTGAAATTTGGCAAAAGCGTTCCGCTTTTGCCGTCTGCAATCGCAGCCTTAGCGAAGCCGCAGGTTTTGTTTAATTAGTTATAATAGAGAAAGAAAGGAAAAATGCATTTGTTTAAGCTGATAAAAAAAGAGGGTTATGCAAGAAGAGGGGAGTTAAGTACGGTTCACGGAACTGTGCAGACACCTGTGTTTATGAATGTTGCTACCTGCGGAGCTATAAAGGGAGCAGTAAGTGCATTGGATTTAAAAGAAATAAAGTGTCAGATACAGCTTTGCAATACATATCATCTTCACCTTAGACCTACAGATGAGGTTATAAAGAAGCTTGGAGGACTTCATAAGTTTACCCGCTGGGATGCTCCGATACTTACGGACAGCGGAGGCTTTCAGGTGTTTTCTCTTGCGAAGCTCAGAAGCATAAAAGAAGAGGGCGTGTATTTTTCCTCGCATATAGACGGAAGAAAAATTTTTATGGGACCCGAAGAAAGTATGCGTATACAGTCAAACTTAGCCTCCACAATAGCCATGGCGTTTGACGAATGTATAGAAAACCCTGCCGAATACGGGTATACAAAAAATTCTGTAGCAAGAACTACACGCTGGCTTGTACGCTGCAGGGAAGAAATGCAGAGATTAAATTCACTTGATACCGCTATAAACAGAAATCAGATGCTTTTCGGAATAAATCAGGGTTCAACGTATGATGATATACGCACAGACCATATGAAAGAGATAAGCGAGCTTGATTTATCGGGATATGCGATAGGAGGACTTGCGGTAGGAGAACCTGCTGAGGTTATGTATCACGTAATAGAGAAAGTTGAAGAGCATATGCCGCAAAATAAGCCGCGCTATCTTATGGGAGTAGGAACTCCCGTAAACATACTGGAAAGCGTATACAGAGGAATTGATATGTTCGACTGTGTTATGCCGAGCAGAAACGCAAGACATGCACATCTGTTTACATGGAACGGAATAAGAAATATTCTGAACGCAAAATATACACTTGATACCAACCCTATAGATGAAAACTGTGACTGCCCTGTATGCCGTCATTTTGACAGGGCGTATATGCATCATCTTTTCAAAAGCGGTGAAATGCTGGGTATGCGTCTTGCGGTTATGCACAACCTTTATTTTTATAACAATCTTATGGAAAAGATAAGAAAGGCAATAGATGAAGAAAGCTTTACAGAGTTTTACAATAACTATAAGGAAATTCTGGGAAAAAGAATATGACAGTTCAAATTTACTATTGAATTGAATTAAAAATATGATATAATTTACCTGTTGATTTTTGAAAACTGAAAGGATTGGATTTTAATGAAAAAATTACTTGCTGCATTGTCAGGAATTATGCTATTGTCATGTCTTACATCTTGTGCCTCCGCCTCGGGAGCACAAGGGGGACAGGAAGCAAATAACCCTATGAGTATAGTTATGATGGTAGGGTTTTATGTAGTTATACTGGCAGCTATGTATTTTCTTTTTATCAGACCTAACTCGAAGAAGAAAAAAGAAGAGGAGCAGATGAGAGAAAGTCTCGAAATCGGAGATGAAATCATCACGATAGGAGGAATTACAGGAAGAGTTGTAAACATAAAGGAGGACGGTGCGTTCATTATGGAAACGGGTCCCGACAGAACAAAAATATTGTTCCAGCAGTGGGCATTGTCATCAATAGTTACCGAAAAAAATCTGAACGAAATCAAGGCTGACAAAAAGGAAAACAAGAAAAAGGAAAAGGTTGAAGAAAAATAAAAGCTTAATTAATATAGAAGGCTTTTGTTGGAATAAGATATAAGCTTAAAGTTTAGCACATACGAGGCGATTGCAGATAATCAAAATACGAAGTATTTTGATTATACAAAGTGTGAACACTTTGTATCCTGCGGAGTAACTCCGCAGGGATCTGCAATCGCCGTAGCTTTTTGCTTTACTTGGGTATTGCCCTGAGCAGTAAATTAAGTGAAAATGCTGAAAAGAAGAGTAGGATATTGACAAAGGAAAAGAGTTTTTGTATAATACTATAAGTATATGAAAAATGAATAAAGCTACTGACTTATCAAGAGAGACGGAGGGAACAGGCCCTAAGAAGTCCGGCAACCTGCTTGAATTGTAAGCAAGGTGCCAAGTCCTGCGGTGAAGCCGAAAGATGAGAAAAAAAGGAAGCCTTTCGGTAAAAGAGTATGCCGAGAGGTTGTTTTTATTTATTTGCAGTTTTTAAACTAAATAGAAAAGTAAAGGGGACGAACGGATTGATAAAGCATTTTTTTACATCAGAGTCTGTAACGGAGGGACATCCCGACAAGATATGCGATCAGGTTTCAGATGCAATACTTGACGCAGTTCTTGAACAGGACAAGGAAGCACACGTAGCATGTGAAACGACGGTAACTACAGGCATGGTTCATATTATGGGAGAAATATCTACCAAAGCGATTGTTGACATACCTCAGATAGCAAGGCACGTAATAAAAGAAATAGGATATAACAGCAGTGAATGCGGATTTGACGGAAATACCTGTGCAGTAATAACATCACTGGATACGCAGTCGGCAGATATAGCCATGGGAGTAAACGAGAGCTATGAGTTTAAGGACGGAGAAAATCATATATATAACAGTATAGGAGCAGGAGATCAGGGAATGATGTTCGGATATGCCTGTGATGAAACGCCTGAGCTTATGCCGGCTGCAATATCATATGCCCACAGACTTTCGAGAAAGCTTGCCGATGTACGCAAAAAAGGAAAGCTTGATTATCTCAGACCTGACGGAAAAACTCAGGTTACAGTAGAGTACAATGATGATAAAATAGCAAGGGTTGAAGCCATCGTTGTATCAACTCAGCATGACGAGAGTGTAACGCTTGAGCAGATAAGAGCAGATATAAAGAAATATGTTATAGAACCTGTTATTCCGTGTGAGCTTATAGATGAAAGCACGAAGATATTTGTAAATCCTACGGGAAGATTTGTAATAGGAGGACCTGTAGGTGACAGCGGGCTTACAGGCAGAAAGATAATAGTAGACACCTACGGAGGATTTTCCAGACACGGAGGCGGAGCATTCAGTGGAAAAGACCCTACAAAGGTAGACAGAAGTGCGGCATATGCGGCAAGGTATGTTGCAAAGAACATAGTAGGAGCAGGAATAGCAAGAAAGTGTGAGGTACAGCTTGCATATGCAATAGGAGTAGCCAAGCCTGTTTCGGTATTTGTAGATTCATTTGGTACGTCGGAATATACAAATGAGGAGCTTGCAGATGCAGTCAATAAGGTTTTTGACCTCAGACCTGCGGCTATTATAGAGAGTCTTAATCTGAGAGATACGAAATACAGACCTACAGCGGCTTACGGACATATGGGAAGAGAAGAACTGGGAGTATCGTGGGAAAAGACGGATAAAACCGAAGAACTTAAAAAAGCGTTAAACGTAAAATAAATTTTAATTTTTATTTAAAGGTGTACTAAAAATTGAATATATATGTTATAATAGCCAAAGAGAGAAATCTCTTTGGCTATTATTGTAATTATTGAGGTGATTGCCTGTATGAAAAAGGGAATTATTTTTGACCTTGATGGTACGCTGTGGGATTCTGCAAAGATAGTAGTAAGGGCATTTAACGATGAAATAAAGAATTATGATGATGTTGACTATACGCTTACTGAGGAAGTTCTGAAATCTCAGATGGGAAAGACCGCAGAGGATATTTCAAAGGTATTTTTTCCGAATGCTCCAAGAGAAAGGGCAATAGAGCTTATGGAAATCTGTAATGAGCGTGAGTGCAGGTATCTTTCGGAATACGGAGGAAAGCTTTACCCTAAGCTTGAAAAAACTCTTAAAGAGCTTGTTAAAAAAGGAATAAATCTTTATATTGTAAGCAACTGCGGAGAAGACTATATAGAAGCATTTTTTAAAGCTCATAATCTCAGTAAGTATTTCGATGATACGGAATGTCATGGAGGAACAGGCTTGTCCAAAGGAGAAAACATAAAGCTTATATTTGAAAGGAACGGGCTGGATAATGCTGTGTATGCAGGAGATACACAGGGCGATTGTGATGCGGCACATTTTGCAGGACTTCCGTTTGTATGGGCAGAATATGGCTTCGGGAAAGTAAATGATGCAGATTATACAATAGATTGTATAGGCAAAATTTTAGAAATTGCAGATAATATTTTAAAATAAAAAGTCAGTCTAATTCATTTGTATTCTGAAAAATAAATTATAAAATTCAGGTTAAGCCTTTTAAAAGGTCAGAAGCTTTTGCAGTATTTTCAAGGGGAAAGTCCTTAAACTCATATTTCGGTGGTGAAAATTACTTGAAATTCAAATTTACGGTTATATTTTTTGCTGCTGTGTTGTTTTTATGCTCCTGTGGTGTGATGTCAGGCGGCAGAGACAGAGAGGAAAAGCTTAATACGGATACAGACCCTTTTAAAGGATTGGAGGTTTCGTTTCACGGAGAACCTGAAAAGGGCTTTGCCGATATGGACGTAAGTAAATGCGATGGCTTTATACGTGATAACTTTAAGTTTGAATGTATAAATGACGGCAGATTATCCAATGGAGAAACAGTTCAGGTCATAGTCTCAGTTAAAAGCAGGGACGCTCAAGAAAGCGGAGTTAATATACTGCGTTATGAAAAGGATTATGTGGTAACAGGAGTTGATTTTTATCCTACTGAAATTGAGGGTTATGAAAAGGAGGCTCTTAACAAGGAGATACGCCGTATTGCTGATAAGTTTATATCTGAGGGCGTAAAGAATTTTCATATGCTGTATGACAGTGGCTTTGACCGCACAGGCTGGAGTAAAAGCGGTTCATTTGAATATACATATACATATTATGATGTTAAAATGCTTTATACATTTCATAAGAGAGAGCCTGAGAGGAATGCATATTTCATATTGTACGAGCTTGAAAATGATATAGTATGTGTGGAGGATATGGACAGCGGATTTGAAGCACCAATGAAAAAGGGAGAAGAAGACAGGGGTGTGTCATATATTCTTGTAGGTCTTACCTCTGTAAGAGCCACAAGCGATAAAATATTCAGGGCTGATTCCAATGCAGAGGGCATAGAAGTGATAAAAAAGGTGTTCGACAGCAGGGAGGACGCAGAGGAATACTGTAAATACAGCGGTGAGTACGAAACAGTGTACGAATTGTTTGTGTAGTAGTTACCATAGTAATTCATGATTATTGCAAACCTTGGGAGAGGTGCGATTGCAGATTTAAAAAGCAAAGCTTTTTAAATGTCCGAACGGTTTACCGTTCGGAGCCGTCTGCGGATTAATCCGCAGACGGCTGCAATCGCCGTATACTTCCACAAAAGATGGTTTTTTGATATTTTACAATAGCTTAACAAAAGGTTTTAGCAAAGAAATGACCTTTTGCAGATAAATAATAAGGAAGGATGAAGAAAATGTTAGGCAATTTCAGTTATGTGAATGCAACAAGGCTTTATTTCGGAGATGATTCGCTCAAATATCTGAACAAAGAGCTTCCGAAGTACGGAAAGAATGTACAACTTGTATATGGAGGAGGGTCAATAAAGAGAAACGGAATTTACGATGCAGTTGTTGAGATACTGAAGAAAAACGGAAAGAACATTTTTGAGGATGGAGGAGTTATGCCAAATCCTACAGTAGAAAAGCTCGCCGAGGGAATAAAAACAGCAAGAGAAAATAATGTGGACTTTATTCTTGCTGTAGGAGGAGGTTCGTGCTGTGACTATGCAAAGGCATTGTCGGTATCGGTAAACTGCAAGGAGGATCCGTGGGACAAGTATTATATAAGATTTGAAGATCCCGACTGTGAGATTATTCCTGTAGGTTGTGTTCTGACAATGGCAGGAACAGGCTCTGAAATGAACGCAGGCTCAGTAATAACTAACCATGCTCAGAAGCTTAAAATAGGTCATGTTTTTAAAGATAACGTAATGCCTAAGTTTTCAATATTAAACCCTGTGTTTACGTATTCTCTTCCGAAGCGTCAGATGGTTTCCGGAATATACGATATATTCTGTCATATATGCGAGCAGTATTTCTCGGGAAATGACGACAATACAAGCGACTATATAGCAGAAGGACTGATGAAGTCGCTTATCAACAGCTCATATGAAGCTCTTAAGAATCCTGAGGACTATGAGGCACGTTCAAATATAATGTGGACGGCAACATGGGCACTCAATACCCTTATATCGAGAGGAAAATCCACAGACTGGATGGTTCATATGATAGGACAGGCGGTAGGAGCATATACGGACGCAACTCACGGAATGACACTTGCTGCGGTAACACTTCCCTATTACAGAATGATTATGCCCTACGGAATTAAAAAATTCAGACGCTTTGCAGAGCAGGTATGGCAGATTGATACAAACGGAATGACGGATGAAGAGGCGGCAGAAGCAGGTCTTATTGCTTTGGAAACATGGATGAATAATCTTGATCTTTGTCTGAGTACGGGAGAGCTTGGAGTTAACGAATATATGATTGACGGAATAGCAAATGCAACCATAATTCTTAACGGAGGCTACAAGGTTCTCAGTAAGGACGATGTAAAACAAATTCTCAGGGAAAGCCTTTGATATATAAGCTGCTTCCGAAATTATTTTTTATAAGATTTTAGGTTAAGCCTGAGTGCTGCGATTGCAGACAATAAAAAGACGGAGGTCTTTTTATTGTTTAATTGCCGAGGCAATTAAACTCCCTGCGGAATATTCCGCAGGGGTCTGCAATCGCATTGTGCGTAATTCCGAATTTCTTAAAATTATTGTATTACAGATAAGAATTTGTTATAATCAAAATGTTTGGTGAATTTCGGAAATCAGCGTAAAAGTGAGGTAATATTGATGAAAAAATCGAAAAACAAAAGAAAGATTTTTTTAAATTTCCTGCTTGTTGGGGTTATTTTGTTGAGTATATTTATTTTTTCAGGCTGCGGAAGGGTGAAAATAAGTGTAATATCGGCAAAACTGCTTGATGTTCAGATAGGTGGCTGCAACGGTCACGGAACAGCAGTGCTTTCACTTAATACCGAAAATTTAAAGAAGGAGCTTGCGAAATATAAGGATAACGAGCATTATGCCGAAATAAATAAGCTGCTCAACGGAATGAAATTTGAATTTGCCGACAAGCAGCAGGACGGAAAGCTCAAAAATAACGAGGAGTTTGACGTTGTTGCATTATATGACAAATATCTTGCCGAAAGAGCAAATGTTGTAATGGAGGATACAACGCTTACGTGTACGGCAAAAAATCTTTCGGACGGAGAAGAACTGGATGCCTTTAAAAATCTTAAAGTCAAGTTTTCGGGAGAAAACGGAAAGGGTAAGGCAAAGCTGGATACAGGAAACTGTTCGGAGGTTGTAAAGAACTGCGTGAAATTCAAAATAGAGAGTTCGGATAAATATCTTTGGAATGGAAGTACGATAACCGTTTCGGCAACGGAGATTGATGACAAGCTTAAAAAGAAGGGCTATTTTCTCAAAGAAGAAACAAAGAAATATACCGTGGAAAAGCTTGCAGGACCGAGAACATCTCTTGACGGAGTTGATACCGAAAGTCTGCGTGAAGAGATGGACAGAGAGATGAATTATCATATACAGAATGATTATTATGTGTTTGACTGTGACTATACATTTGCAAGCGGGAAAAAAAGGGATTTAAGTTCATTTGAATGTACATATGATACTAGCTATACTTTGGAAAAATATCAGTATATATATTCCAGAAAGGATGTAAGCAACAACAGCCTCATAGCTTACTACAGGGTAACGACCAATTTTGTGAGCAAGGAGGATCAGATAAATGTAAGCAAGGGTGCAGCGGCGATGAAGAAAGGGGAAAAGGATAAAGGGGTGACATATGTTGCAATTTCCACAAATCCCTTGAAAATGGACTCCAACAATCAGCTTGATAAAAACAACTATATATTCTTCAACAGTGCAAGCGGTAAGACGATACCTGAAATTCAGAAGCAGCTTGGTATAACATCGTACACATCTGAGTATTTTGACAAGGATTTCAACATAATAGCATATGCCGAGCCTGAGACAGAGCCTCCGACACAAGCCCCTACTAAAAAGTCTGCTGAGAATAAGCAGGTACAGCAGTAATCCGTAGAATTTGATAAGAGATATTTTGTTATAAGCTTTTTGCAAAAAATACGTTGTATAATTGTAAAAACAAGGTTAAATATACTTAGTGAAAACCGTTTGTAAGTATATTTTGGGACATTGACTGCTTTAACAAATGTTACATAAAGAAAATTATGGATATAAAATAAGATTTATTGCTATATTTTAGTTGAAAACAGAAGTACATATATGTTATAATAATTACATATTCGGAAAGTAGGTGTGTTTTTATGGCTGATTTATGTTACGGTTGTATGAAGGATACACATGGTGAGCAGATATGCCCTCACTGTGGGTTTTCGCAGGACACGGAGCAGTTCTCACCGTTTTTGCCATTAGGAACAGGATTGGAAAACGACAGATACACTGTAGGAAAGGTTTTGGATACCAGAGCTGACAGTGTAAGATATATAGGCTATGACAACAAGGCGGAAAAAATAGTTGAGATACGTGAATTTCTGCCTGAGAATTTGATAAAAAGGACAGAAGGAAGTTCTGTTGTTACGGTAAACAAGGGATGTTCGGGCAGATTCAATGCTTTGAAGGAAAAGTTTACCGATATGGGACAGGCTGTTATGAATTTGGAAAATAATGATAGCATAGTCAAGGTAGAGAATGTATTTCAGGATAACAATACTGTTTATACGGTAAGCAGATATGAAGATGTAACTTCATTTGAGGATTACGTAAAGAAAAACGGAGGACACCTCGAATGGGAAAGCTTAAGACCTGTTATAAAGCCGTTGCTTGAAGGAATGATAGCATTGACTGAGGGTGGAATGTGTCATTTAGGCATATGTCCTCTCAATATTCTTGTTACACCTGAAGGAATCAAGCTTGATGATTTTGCCATTCGTGATGTAAGACAGACAGGAAACGGAATAGAGCCTGAACTGTTTTCGGGTTGTAGTGCACCTGAGCAGTATGAGGACGGTGCAGAGCTTGACGTTGCGACAGACGTTTATGGATTTTGTGCTTCTATGTTTTTTGCACTTACGGGAAAGCTTCCGCTTGATGCAGTGAAAAGAAAAGAAGACGGTCGTCTTTTAATGAGTACAAGCATAGCAAAGAAGCTCCCGCCTTTTGTAATATCTACACTGGCAAAGGGACTTCAGGTAAACAAGGCGGAAAGAATATCTTCGTTCAGAGAACTGGCTGAACAGCTTTCAGCGGCACCGACTGTCAAGGCTATGCAGGATGAAATATCCCAAACGGTTGAAGTAACCAAAGAAAATGTACAGCAGGAAGAAAAGGGTAAAATGAGTAACTTCAAGGTTGGAGTTATAGCAATGCTTATAGCTCTTGCAGTATTCGGAGGTTTAGGATATCTGTGGTATTCAACGCACCCTCTTGACGGTATGTTTGACATAAACAATGAGGCTACCCAAAGTGCTACTATGTCATCAGAAGCTATGCCCGAGGACTTTACCTATGCAGCTGACAGCGAGTATTTCCGTGTGCCTGATTTCATAGGAAAGACATGGGAGGAAGCAAAAACCGTAGCGGACAGCAGCAGCGAATATTCAATATACAAGGCTATAGATGAAGAATTCAGCGATACTGTTCCGGAGGGCAAGATATGCAAGCAGACACCGGACGCAAAAAAGACAGTTTCAAGGGGTAATGACGGTGTAACTGTAATATGCACGATAAGCAAGGGAACACAGTACAGAGAACTGCCCAAGGTTCAGAACGTAAACAAAGATGTTGCTACAGAAAATCTTGTAAACAATGGATTTGTTGTTAATTCAACATTGGGCTACAGTGACAGTATTCCGGCAGGAAATGTTATCGGTTACTCAGGAAACATAAAAGAGGGAGACAAGCAGGAATACGGCTCTACTATTACTATAAACGTAAGTCTCGGCAAAAAGCCTGAAAGTGCTACCGAGCAGACCTTTGTATACAAAGACAGGACAGCTCCCGCAATTCATTAATATATATAATGCAAAAATTTAAGCCACCGCAATACGTGATTGTTGGTGGCTTGTTTTTAATATTGTATTTTCCTAAGCTGTTTGGAGAAATGTGAAGCTCAGGCTTGCGGCTATGCTGAAAAGGCGATTGCAGATGTCAAAAGCAAACGCTTTTGACTAAAATCAAGCGTATGCTTGATTTTGCGTTTCGGACAAGTCCGAAACGGTCTGCAATCGCCGTATAAAAACAACACAACGTACAGTGCTTTTTAGTAGGTGTGACTCAGAGTTTTATATTATTTTCCACCATTTTTATAAGATTGAACATTGCAGCAGAATATTCGGGGTACTGTTCAGAAAGAGTTTTCTGAGAAAGCTCCGGAGCATTTTTATTAACGGCAGCATCATGATTTTTAATATTTGTTCCGTTTGATAGTGCGTATATTTCAGTTTCCTTCATGTGCTGGAATGCTGATGAATAGCCGCAGTAAGTTTCCTTAGGAAGAGAGAACATAGCTTGGGGGTTCTGGGAGTTTGAAGAATAGAGTATGCGAAACATTTTGTATACAGAGGTCATAAGATAGTCTGAAACAGCAATTTCTATTTCCTTATTATGAGTACTTTCAGCAACATCGAACAGCAGGTTTGTGGAATTCTGTATAAGCTTTTTGTTGAGCTGAGAAAGAAGACTGCCGTAATTTACGGAAGCTTCACTGTTGGAAATATCATCAAAGGAGATTTTAGCTCCGTTTCTTTCGATAGTTTTTCCGAGGAGATAGTCGCAGGAAACGCCGTAATATTCCGAGGTTTTGATAATGAAATCAAGCCCGCACTCCCTTATACCTTTTTCATAGTGAGAGAGCAAAGCCTGAGAAATACCAAGGTCTTTGGCGACCTGCTTTTGGCTTAATTTTTTTTCTTTTCTTAAAAGTGTGATAATTCTTGAAAATTCAGTATTCATGAAGATACCTCTCAAAAGCAGATTATAGTTAACCGCCAAAAAAGCGGAAATATACGAACAGTATAATACAAAATAAACAATTTGTAAAGTTTAAAATTAATTATATAGATAAATAATCAAGGAGGAATTTTATGCAGTCTTACTATATACACTTTATACGTCATGGAATGACGGTAGAGGATAACAAAGGAAAGTACATAGGACAGACAGATGTTTCCCTGTCAAAAGAGGGAATAGATGATTTAATCAAGTATGACAGGCTTTATAAATATCCCGGTGTAGGAACGGTATATACAAGTCCGCTTCTGAGATGTGTACAGACCTGCAATATTTTGTACCCGAACGTAAAGCCGGAGGTGATACAGGATTTTGCGGAATGTAATTTCGGAGACTGGGAAGGAAAGACTGCCAAGGAGCTTGCAGGAAATCCGAAGTTTGTAAATTGGCTGGCAAATTCGAGAGATAACTCACCCGAGAACGGAGAAAGCGGAGCGGATTTTACAAGGAGAATATGCAAGGCATTTGAAAAGCTTGCAGGTGAGCTTATGAGCAGCGGAAAAACGGAAGCGGCGGTAATAACTCATGCAGGAGTGATAACAACACTTATGTCGGTATACGGACTGCCTCAGGCAGAAGCATATAAATGGAAAATGGATAACGGCTTTGGTTATTCTGTTAGGTTGACGCCGTTTTTATGGATGAGAGACAAGGTAGTTGAGGTATACGATTACTGTCCGAGAGAAAGAGAGCATGAGGAAGAATAAAACTCAGCCGGCGGCGAACTCACGTTAACGTTGAGTTCGCCGCCGGCTGTAAACTAAGCACGAAAGCTTTGGTTAAGCAGATACTGCGATTGCAGCCGTCAAAAGCTTATGCTTTTGACAAAAATCAGGTTTAACCTGATTTTTCGTTTCGGACGTTTGTCCGAAACGGGCTGCAATCGCCTGAAGCTGAGCGTAAGCCTGAATTGAGAAAAATATCATTGAATAATTATAAAAAAAATGATATAATACCGTTCAAGGCTTGAAAATGAGTTAAAAATGGGGGATAAGATTTTGCTTAAGGCTAACGAAGAATTGCAGCCGTTGGGAAACGGAATAAACGTGATAGTGAGTGAAGAGCATCATTTTTTTACAGATACGATAATACTTGCGGATTTTTCAAAGCCGAAGGTTTATGAAACAGCTGTAGAGCTTGGCACAGGCTGCGGAACAATACCGCTTATCTGGAGCAGGGAAAATCCGCCTAAGCATATGTATGCGGTAGAAATTCAGGAAAATGCAGCAGATATGGCAAGGCGTTCGGTAGAAATGAACGCTCTGGAAAGCAGTATAACTGTAATTAACGAGGATTTAAGAGAACTTAAAGGAAAGCTGAATTTTGGCTTTTTTGATGTAGTGGTATGCAATCCGCCGTACAAACCACTTGGAACAGGGATAGTAAGCAGCGGCAAATCGCATTCCATAGTAAGACACGAAAACACCTGTACAATAGAGGACGTAATAAAAACAGCATCATCGCTTCTCAGATTTGGCGGACGTTTCTGTATGTGTCTGCGACCTGACAGGTTAACGGAAAGTCTGTTGCTTATGCGTAAATATCTTATAGAACCGAAACGGCTCAGAATGGTACAGCAAAGAAAGGATAAAGCACCCAAGCTCTTTCTTGCAGAGGGAAAGCGTGGCGGAAAAGAGGGCGGACTTAACGTTATGCCTGTACTGCTGATTGAAGATGAAAGCGGTAATTTTTCCGAAGAGATGATGAAAATATACGGAAGCTTCAAGGAAGTGAAATAGAAAAATGTCGGGTAAATTATATGTTGTAGGGACACCGATAGGGAATTTAGGAGATATGTCACCCAGAGCGGTTGAAACATTGGAAATGGTTGACTTTATAGCAGCAGAGGACACAAGAGTTACATTAAAGCTGTTAAATCATTTCAGCATAAAGAAACCTATGATAAGTTATTTTGAGCATAACAAATATGAACGCGGAGAAATAATCTGCCAAAGGATATTATCGGGTGAGAACTGTGCAGTAGTTACAGACGCAGGAATGCCGTGTATATCCGACCCCGGAGAACTTCTTGTAAAGCAGTGCCGTGAATACGGAATAAAGGTAGCAGCCGTGCCGGGAGCAAGTGCGGTAATAACGGCACTTGCTTTATCGGGTCTGCCTACAGGAAGATTTACGTTTGAGGGCTTTCTGAGCGTGAACAAAAAGAGCCGCCGTGAGCATCTTAATGAGGTGAAGAACGAAAAAAGAACTATGATATTTTACGAAGCACCGCATAAGCTCAATGCAACGCTAAGAGATATGCTTGAAGCTTTCGGTGACAGGAACATAGCCATAGTCAGAGAGCTTACGAAAATTCACGAGGAGGTTATTAACACTACTCTTGAAAAAGCCGTTGCTGAATATGCTGAAAATCCCTTAAAAGGAGAGATAGTGCTTATAATAGAGGGTGCAGGTGATAATGCCGAAAAAGAGGAATATACACTTGATGAAGCAGTAGAAATGGCTGTCAGAATGTCTGAGGAAGATAATATATCTCTCAGCGAGGCGGCAAAGAGAACGGCTAAGCTTACAGGTATAAAAAGAGGTCTTATTTACAAAAATACAGTTGAAAGAGATGATAACAATGAGGTACAATGAAGCAGTTTCTGCAATAAATTCGCTCATGCTTTTCGGGTCAAGACCCGGACTTGACAGAATTATGAAGCTTCTTGATATTATGGGGAATCCGCAGGATAACCTGAAATTCGTACACATAGCCGGAACGAACGGAAAAGGTTCGACAAGCAAGATGATTTCATCGGTGCTTACGGACGCAGGCTATAAGACAGGCTTATTCATATCGCCGTATATAATAGATTTCAGAGAGCGTATGCAGATAGACGGTAAAATGATAAGCAGGGAAGATGTAGCAAGATGCGTAGCCGAAACATATCCCATACTGAAAAATTTGAAGCAGAACGGAATAATAATTACCGAATTTGAATATATAACGGCACTTGCATTCAAGTGGTATTATGAAAACAACTGCGACATAGTAGTTCTTGAAACAGGTATGGGAGGACTTCTTGACAGTACCAACGTTATAAAGGACACACTCGTTTCCGTAATAACCTCAATAAGCTATGACCATACAGCAATACTCGGAAACACTATTGAAGAAATTGCTTTTCAAAAAGCAGGCATAATAAAACCGAACAGCAGAACCGTATATTTCCGTCAGGACGAATGTGCGGATACCGTAATAGAAAACAAGGCAAAGCAGGAAAACAATAAATTATTCTATGCCGATAATCTCAGATTTGAGGTTACGGAAAAAAATATTGAATACACAAAATTTATATATGACGGTTCAGAAATAAAAATAAGGCTCATAGGAAAGCACCAGATAAAGAACGCAAAGCTTGCCCTTTGTGCATTGAACGTACTCAGGGAAGAATACGGATTAAATATAAGTAAAGAAAACATTGTTCGGGGATTTGAAAAAGCAGATATGCCTGCAAGACTTGAGCTTATCTGCAAGGAGCCTGTAGTGCTTATTGACGGAGCACACAATCCCAACGGAATGGAAGCACTTTCTGAGGCAATAAGACAGTATATACCCGAAAAAAAGCTTGTCTGTATAATGGGAATGTTAAAGGACAAGGACAGCAATTCTTCACTGGAATATCTTGACGGACTTATAGACGCAGTAATAACGCTCGAACCCGACAATCCCAGAAAATGTACAAGTGAGGATTTAGCGGAAAAAGCTGTAAAATTTTTCGATATGGTTTATCCTATGGACAATTTCACAGAAGCCATAAACAAGGCTCTGGATATGGCAGGTGACAGCGGAGCGGTATTGGTATGCGGCTCACTCTATCTTGCGTCACAGCTTCGTCCGTTAATTGTAGGATGTCTTAAAAAGCGTGGAAAAGATACCTTGATTGACATTGAAAACTGATATTTTTTTCATTCTTCTTGCTGTAATATATTAATTGCAGAGGAATTTTAAAATAAAAATATACTCAGACTGAATTATAAAAACGTGAGCTTCGGAAAATAAACCTTAAAGTTTAGGTCAAGCCTTTTCAAAGGCTTGCAGGTCAAGGGCAGAGCCCTTGCGGTTTCCAAAGGCAGAGCTTTTGGTCAGGATTTTTAAGGGTGAAGCCCCTTAAACTCACAAAAAACTCTTCTGTCATCAGGGCAGAAGAGTTTTTTAAATTAGAAAAAGGACTGAAAAAATATGTATGTACAAACGGTTATGTCGCAGGGGGATTTGACGGCAATGCTTATTGGCGATATAGATCACCATTCAGCGAGAGAAATGAGAAAGGAAATAGATGCACTCATAGAAAAATATCACCCCACGCTTCTGAGACTTGATTTTTCGGCAGTGCAGTTTATGGACAGCTCCGGAATAGGATTGATAATGGGAAGATACAGACTTATGAAGCTTATAGGAGGAAGTCTGCTTGTATGCAGCGTACCTCCTCATATAAAGCGGATAATAGACTTGTCGGGAGTAGGAACGCTGGGCGTTCTGGAATACAGAACAAAGGAGGCGATGAAATAATGACTAAGACAATAAACGAAATGAAGCTTGTTTTTGACAGCAAAAGCTCTAACGAGGCATTTGCAAGAAGTGCGGTAGCGAGCTTTGTAGTTCAGCTTGACCCCACAATAGCGGAATTATCCGATATAAAAACAGCAGTGTCTGAGGCAGTTACAAATGTTGTTGTGCACGCATACGGAGATGAAATAGGGAGCGTATATATAAAGGTACAGATAACCGAAAACAGCAGCGTAATAATACAGGTAAAAGATAAGGGAATCGGCATAGAGGATATAGAAAAAGCCATGCAGCCTATGTTTACCACAGGAGGCAGCGAAAGGGCAGGGCTGGGATTTGCCGTAATGCAGAGTTTTATGGATAAAGTCAAGGTTGTATCAAAGGTCGGAAAGGGTACAAGCGTTACTATGGAAAAGTACATAATGCCGAAAATATCCGCCAAAAAATCATTATGAACAGAGATGAGTTTATAGAAGAAAATCTTGGACTTGTACATTCCTGTGCGAAAAGGTTCAGGGGGAAGGGCATAGAATACGATGATCTGTACAGTGCAGGCTGTATAGGTCTTGTAAAAGCCGCAGATAACTTTGATTTTGACATGGGGTACTGTTTTTCTACCTATGCTGTTCCAGTAATTTTAGGAGAAATACGCAGACTTTTCAGGGACGGCGGAGCAGTCAAGGTAAGCCGAAGTCTTAAAGAGCTTTCGTTGAAAATCAACAGAACAATAAAGGAATTTGAAGAAAAAAACGGTTTTGAGCCTTCCGTTACCCAAATATCCGAAATAACAGGTATAGAACCTCAGCAGATAGCAGAAGCCGTAAATGCAGCGGCATATCCTCTTTCGCTGACGTTTGACTCCGAGGACGGAGAAAAACAGCTTGATATTCCCGTGGCAGGGCCGGAAGACAAAATGACGGAAATTATGGCACTGCGGCAGATTATACTTACCCTGAACGCAGAGGAAAGAGAGATAATAAAGCTGAGGTTTTTTGAAAACAAAACACAATGCGAAACAGGAAAAGCCATGGGAATATCTCAGGTACAGGTTTCGAGAAAGGAGAAAAAGATAATAGAGAAACTTCGCTCTGACCTTACATAACAGAAATAATTTCCACTATGTAAGGGTTATGTGTATTACCTTTGAACTCAACGAGAGCCTGACAGCAGACTGTATGCTTTAGGTAAAAATTTCTTCAAAAATCGTGTTATAAGTTCAATGAACAGCAAGGTAAGAAAGGTAGTTGATATAAAATTAATTATGGCAAACCATTCATTTTTAGGAAGTATAATGTATATCAATTTACAAATTATTGTTCCAAGATTTGCGTGCATAGCAAAGACCATAAAGGAATTTTTCATAAAATTATGTACGGTGATTTTTTCTGCAAATAAATCAAAGGAAAACCAAAAAGCAAAGCACCATAAGATTATTAACGGAACATTACTTTTCATATGAATAAATCCCTTTACAGAAAGATAATTTATAAATACGCACAATGCGGTCAAACCTATGCAAATTATTGATGTTACGGAAGATACTTTTTCGGAAAAAAACTTTTTATAATTTTTTCCTATAAAAGCTCCGGTAACATAAAATATAATAGAATCTGATACTGACAGGATATTAAAAAGCGACAGATCAACTCCGAATATATTCAGTGCAATAAGAGCGGAGACTAACAGGAAGCCTGTGTATTTATTTCTTATAAAAAGATAAATTAAAGGAGATAAAACAACAAGTATATACAAATCGTGTATAAACCAAAACTGACCATTGCACCCGTGCAGAAAAATTGCCTTGAGTATACTTTCAAACGATATTAAAAATTTCTCGCGTCCCACAAAATAATTTGATATAAATGTGTATGATGTAAATACAGCGAAGAGTAATCCTAATGTATTCCATAGAATATAAGGTACTAACAGTGTTTTTGTTCGTTTCTTTAATTTTGTGATATACATTCCGGTATCGTAATTATAGAAAAATAAATATCCTGATATAATAAAAAACAATGGTACTGGTAACGGATGAAAAAATTCCTGAAATATGAATGATACGCCTGAATTAACAGATGAAAGCAAACTTTCTGATTTAGGATAATTTGCAAATGATGAGTTATGTATCCACAAAACAAGAACGCTAAGAACATACGTTACAATGGTTCTTTTTTTCCAATAATATTTGCTCAAAGCTTCATTTTGAGTTTTATTTTCCATTCCTTATAAACTCCTTGTTAAAAGTATATAAATTTATATACCGTATTTTATAGTTATACGTTCCAGCTTGCTTCCTATGGGTTTTGCAAGAAGCATAAGGAATATAACGTTTGAAACGGCGTATATCAAAGTAAAAACAAGAGAAGATGAAATCAGGACAGGATATTTTGAAGCATCAAATTCCCCGTAATTCCATAATACGCTCCATATATCTATAATGAGAGAATATGCAATTCCTGACAAAGCTCCGTAAGCATACAGGATAAGCCTGTTATGCTTTAATTTTTCCGAGATAATGCCTGCAATAAAGCCTATAAGTCCCCATGTGAACATCTGAAAGGGTGTCCATATACCCTGACCGAAGAAAAAATTTGAAACCAGTGCAGTAACAGAGCCAACCATAAAGCCTGTTTCACTGCCAAGATATATTGCCGTAATTATAATAATGGCAGTAACGGGTTTTATACCGTACAGCATGGAAAAAAGAACTCTTCCTGTGACGGACAGAGCAGTCATAACAGCTATGATTACCAGCTTTACAGAATTATTGTCAGAATTACGCTCAAACGACATAAAGAAAGGAACACAGGAAAGCACGGCAACACCTGCTGATATAAATGCATACTGTTTTCCGCCGAAAAGCAAAAAGCCGACTGCCATAATAACGGGGATTCCGCCAAGCAGTATTAAGGCTGAGATAAGATTTTTTTTATTTTTCATTATAGCTCTCCCTATCCGCCGCAAAGCCGTACTATTTCACTGCAAAGAACAGCGTTTTTAAAAAAATCCCTCGACATTCTTCCTGCGGAAGTTGTGTAGAAACTGTTTCCTGAGAAAAACTCGTTAGGAACACCGTATGATACTATACCTCCGTCAAAAAATAATGCACATCTGTCTGAAGCCTCAGCAGCAAACTCTATATCGTGAGTAACCATCAATATTGTTTTTCCCTCATTTTTAAGAGCTTTCATAATGGTTAAAAGAGTATTCTTATAAAAAGCGTCCATACCCTTTGTAGGCTCGTCAAGGAGCATTATCTGAGGATTTGTCAGAAGAATTTTAGCTATGGCACATTTCTGGATTTCTCCGCCGCTTAAATCGTATGGGTGTCTGCCGAGAAAATCAGAAATTCCGACTTTCTGTGATATATCCGTTATATGATAGCTTTGCTCATTCTTAGGAATATCAAGAACGTTGAGAATATCAGCTAAATCTTCTCTTACAGATGTTTTAATAAACACCGACATTGGATTTTGAGGAAGGTAAGCAAGAGTATTTCTGTAAAGTGAGTTGTTTTTATAAGAGTTAATCTTTTTACCGAGGATTTTTATACATCCTTTGTAAGGAATATCAATACCTGAAAGTATGTTTAGGGTTGTGGTTTTTCCGCAGCCGTTTCCGCCAAGTATGCTGAAAATCTCTCCTTTATTTACGGTCAACGACATATTTTCAAGTATATCGGGGAGCTTTTTGCCGTATCTGAAAAAAATGCCGTCTGCTTCGATTGCCGTATTATTTTTGCTTTCTGAGCTTCCGTGTTCGTTTTTAACGGATATTTCACGTCCGAATTTATCGGGAAAGTTTTCACGCAGAAAATTTCTGCCGTCTCTTACCGTCAGAGGACATTCGCAGTTTACTTCAAGACTGCTCCATACTCTGGACGGGGTAGGGAGGCTCATTTCCAAATTATTCCCTTTGAGCTTTTCGCATACGTTTTTCGGATTTCCCGAAAAAATTATTCTGCCGTTTTCCATAGCGAAAGCATTGTCGGCAACGGGGAATATTTCCTCAAGTCTGTGTTCGGCAATAAGTATTGTCAGACCAAAATCATAGTTGAGCTTTTTAAGGGCTTCTATAAAATTTGATGCAGCTATCGGATCAAGCTGACTTGTAGGCTCATCAAGAATAAGAATATCAGGCTGCATTACCATAACTGAGGCGAGATTAAGTATCTGCTTCTGACCTCCCGAAAGCTCGTCGGTATTTTTATGATACCATTCGTTTATACCGAAATAGCTTGACATTTCGGCAACCCTGCTTTTTATTTCCGTGTTTTTCAAGCCTGAGTTTTCCAATCCGAAAGCAAGCTCATGCCATACCTTATCGGTTACTATCTGTTCATCGGGCTTTTGTCCGACAAAGCCTATTTTGCATGCACTGATTTTTGGCTCAAGTATTGAAATATCGGTTCCTTTGTAGAGAATATTACCTGACCTTTTACCGTTCGGAGAAATTTCACGCTTGCAAAGTCTGAAAAGCGTGGATTTGCCGCAGCCCGACTCACCGAAAACAAGATTAAAGCTGCCGCTTTTAATATTCATGCTTAAATTGTTTAAAGCCTGCTTTTCTGTTCCTGAGTACGTAAAGCTGAGATTTTTGACCTGTAATATGTCCATCTTATATTCTCCTCCACCTCAAATAAAAAGGGAAAAAATGCAAGAACACCAAATGCGGAATAAGTAACAACCGCTCTGAAATCCGTATTTAACTCTGATATTACGGGATAAAAATAAAACCGCAGGCAACCTCCTGATGTTCCCCAAAAGGCAAGTGCCGTAAGGGATATAAAAACTGAAAGGATTGCTGTATCTTTTCCTGTGAATTTATAGTCCGAATAGCAGGTATGACCTTTAAGAGCGTAGCCTCTGGATTTCATAGAGCGGCTTGTTTCAACAGCACCTTCAAGTGACCACCCTATAACTGCCGATATTACCCTTACAAGCGAATGAAGCCTGTCGGTATAGCTCTGTACCGAGTAAAGTCCCATTGTTTTCTGAGCACGGCTTACTTCGTTTATACGCCTTTTAAGCATAGGTATGAAACGTATTGCCATGGAAATTATGAGAGCGGTTTTCGGCATAATTCTGCCGAAAAGGTATATAAGCTTGTCACTGCTCATAATTATATTGCAGCTTTTGAACCAAAGCATTACGGATATAATCATAACGGAAATGTCAATTCCGTAAAAAACAGCTTCCAGAGTCACTGCATTTCCGTTCATAAAAAAAAGCGGAGTTTCACCGTTATGGGAAAAAAGAGGATTTGTTACAGCTATAAGAAGTGCAAGAGGCAGATAAAATTTTATATCCTCAAGTTTTTCTTTTTTGTCTGTAAGCATAAAGGAAAATAAAAATGCTCCGGCAAGAGACAGCAGTTTTATTACAGGATTGGATACAAACATTGATACGGTAACTATTGTTAAAAAATATATCATAAGAACAAAAGGGTGTATTTTCGCAAAAGCTTTCATATATTCACCTGCCGTTTGTTTTAAAATTAAGAACGGAAGCTCCGAGACTGCACGTATAAACGAAATCAAGCTTATCGCCGTCTTTCAAAACATACTGAGAGCAGCCGAAGTTCGGAGGAACACCATTTACGGTATATATCCAGCCTGAGTTTTCACCGCACGAAAATTCGTAAAGATAATTTATTCCTTTTATATAGTTGCTGCCGAAAGAATTTTTTTCAGCTCCCTGAAATTCCAGCTGTATTCTGTTGTATCTTGCTGCACGGTAAAGTACGTCAAAAGCAGTATCGCCTTTTCTAAGGACATATTTTGTAGGCTTAAGAATGAAGCCGTCTGAGGGAACATATTTTTCATTTTTAAGAGCTTCATCAAGGCGGTCGTAATTTTCCAAAGCCTCCTTACAGCTTATGGTAAGAGTTACAGTATACGAGTCCTCTTTTATATCACTGATATGTGTAAGGTAGTATTCATCAACGCTTTGAAAGTCAGTACCCATTATAAGGACAGCAGCGAGAAGTACAAGGGTAAAAATAACAAGAAAATCTTTTTTCATATGCAGGTACTCTTTTTACAAATTTGTAAGTATGTAAAAACAAAAAATTTCCGGCTCATCACCGGAAATTCTGGTAAAAATATGGCTGCGGAACTAGGATTCGAACCCAGACATACAGAGTCAGAGTCTGCTGTGCTACCCTTACACAATTCCGCAATACTTTTGAAAAGCCGTTTCATATCGGCAACAATATATATTATACACGCACTAAAGAAAAAGTCAATAGTTTTTTAAAATATTTTCAAAAAATAATTAATGCTTGACAAATAATCAACACTGTGTTATATTAGTAACAGGTTGATTGTTGATGTATTCAACCAACTAACAAGTAAATCAATTATTCAATTAAAGGAAAGGCTGGGAAAACTGTGGCTAAGGATATTGTTAAGGAAAGCATTCCTATATTTGTTCAGATTGCAGAAGGAATAAAAGACTATATACTTTCAGGGGACATAAAAGAGGGAGAACAGATTATGTCTACCATACAGATGTCCAAGAATTACAACATAAGTCCTGCTACTGCGGCAAAGGGAATAAATATTCTTGTTGCGGACGGTATAGTGTTCAAGAAAAAGGGAATAGGAATGTTTGTAGCAGAGGGAGCTGTTGAGAAGCTCGTAGAAGACCGAAGAAAGGTTTTCAAGGAGAAATATATTGACGCAATGCTTATTGAGGCAAATCGACTGAGATATACTGCGAACGACCTGCAAAAAATGGTTGTTGATAGCTATGAAGCCAAAAATTAAGAACAAAATTAAAAATAAAATGCATATAAGCTCAGCTTTTAGCTGAGCTTAAAAAATTCGGAAAAACGAGTATTATAATCAGGGCAGAACGGCATTCGTCCTGCTTTTGGGGCTGACAGAGCAGGGGCTGCGATTGCAGCACAAAAAGACAAGTCTTTTTGTGTGTGAAGAGCTTTGCTCTTCACGCGGTCTGCGGATTTCTCCGCAGACCGTCTGCAATCGCAGCCCCTGTGCTGACGAAGGTAATTAGAAAAGGTTAAAACCTTATATTGGCTTTTACAAATTCGTGGCATTTAGGACATTTCAGCGAATGTTTGCCTTTTCTGAAAGGAACTCTGAGAACAGCCTTGCAATAAGGACATTTGATGTAGCGGTGAGTTTTTCTGTCCTTGAATCTGCGGTGCTGAAGCTTGAACCAGTCAGCTACCCTGCGGAAGAAAGGCGGTATTTTACGCAGAAAAGGCATAGCACGTTCGCATATGTTGAGAAAGATTTCATTTTCCTTTGTACGTTGGGGAATATTTTTTGAAAGACATCTGAATATAATCAGAGCGATTATAAGAAGGTCAAAAAGCCTGAGCCAAATGCTTCGGAATATGACTGTATTTAAAATATTTACAGCGAGCCAGAGTACGGCAAGACCGATATTGAGTTTGTCGCTGCCGTATCTTCCGTACATGAACTCAGAAAATTTGAAAAAGAAGTTACGCATATAAAGTTCACTCCGTTGATTTATATTTACTGTAAACATTATACATCAACCGTGGTCGGAATACTTGAATAAACCGTTAATTTTATAGTGTATAGAAAGCCGTGAAAAATATTATGAAAGAAGAAAAAAGAGATATAATAAAATATGTATTCAGAGTAATAATGATAATTATATCGTTAATATTACTGATATGGTTTATGCTGCCTATATTCGTGTACAGGATATTGAATGCTTTCAATGGAATTGGGATAGCTGCAAGCCTTTATATTTTAATATTTTACGCTGCCAGAGGAAAATTCAGAAAGCTTAAGGAAAGCTTTTACGAAAAAGCAGTACTGCGTTTTATATGGAGACTTGGAAGATTTTTCATATATTCATTCGGAATATACGGTTTTGTGATAAGTGTTGTAATGCTGATATTTGCAGGAATTGCACCTGAGCAGAACGCAAGTGCAATCATACTTGGAGCACAGGTAAAGGGAACACAGCCTACCTTGAGTCTTTATGACAGGATAGAAGCAGGCAGGAGCTATCTTGAGGAAAATCCCGAAGCAATATGCGTTGCTACGGGAGGACTTGGAGATACCGCACAAATAACCGAGGCACAATGCATATATAATGTACTTACATCTGAGGGGATAGCCTCAGACAGGATTTATCTTGACAATGAAGCCCAAAACACGAAAGAAAATATAAGAAATTCCTACGAGATAATAAAAAAGAATGGAAATGAGGCTTCCATAGCGATAGTATCGGACAGCTTTCATCAGGCGAGGGCACGTCTTATAGCGAGGAAGCTTGGGATAAGCGGCAGTATAGGAGCAGTAAATGCGAATACCAATCTTATATATCTTCCGACATTCTGGATAAGAGAATGGTTCGGGCTACCATACGATGCGATTTTCAGATAATTTAATAAGCAATTACTGCGTTTTGGAATTGTAAAGTAAGGTGTGCAGGTTAGGGAAATAACCTGTACACCTTTTGCTTTTGAGGGGAGGAAAGTGAAAAGTAAATATATAATAAATTTTAATAAAAAAATAAAAAAGGTATTGACTTGTTATTGTTTATATGATATTATCAATATGTAAATAACAAAAAGAGAGAAGGTGAGGGCTTGGACGAAAAAAGCTTTTTGTCGGAATACAGCATAGAGAATTATGAAAGACCTTCCGTAACTACAGATATTGCAGTTTTTGCACTCAGATATGAGGAAAACGGGAACTACAGGCAAAACTCAAGCAAAAAGCTTTCCGTTCTTCTTATAAAGAGGGGAGAATATCCTTATAAAGGAATGTGGGCGTTACCAGGAGGCTTTCTCAGAAAGGGAGAAACAGTTGAAGAATGTGCTGTGAGAGAAATATTTGAGGAAACCTCCGTAAAGCCGTTATCTCTGATACCCGCAGGAGTGTTCAGCAAGCCCAACAGAGATCCGAGAGGCTGGATTATTTCAAATGCATTTGCATCGGTCATCGGAAAAGCGGAAAAAAATCCGAAAGCAGGTGATGATGCGGCTGACGTACAGTGGTTTGACGTAACATTTGAAAAAGAAAATAATGGAAAATATTGTTTAAAGCTGGTATGTAAGGATAAAGAGCTTGTAAGCAGCCTTAACGAAACTAAAGATGCCTTCGGTAAAATTTCATTTGAAGCCGAGGAAAAAGGGAAGCTTGCCTTTGACCATGCAGAAATAATAGCGTCATCAATTACGGAGCTGAGGAGAAGAGCAAAGAATTTTGATATAATTTTTGACTTCCTGCCTGATAAGTTTACTCTTACAGAGCTGCAAAATGTTCAGGAGGCTATAATGAATATATCCGTAACGCCTGCGAATTTCAGGAGAAAAATCTCAGGCTATGTGGTTGAAACAGATGAGTATACACAAGGTGACGGGCATCGTCCCGCAAGACTTTATAAAAGAAATAATTTATAAGGAGAGTGTAAAATGTGAAAATAAATAAGGAAGAAGCATATAAGCTTTTAACTGACGGTCTGGAAGAGCCTGAAAAAATACAGTATGTGCAGCACTGCGTATATGTGGGTAATCTTGCACAGATGATTGCGGAGGAGCTTTCGCTGGATTCCGAATATGCTGCTGTACTGGGTTATCTTCACGACATAGGAAGAAGAATTGAGCCTTGGAATCATATGTATGCAGGATATGAGTATCTTTTGAATAACGGTTATGAGGAATATGCATATATCTGTCTTACGCACTCGTTCCTTAACAATGATATGGAGTGCATATGCGGTTGTTTTCTTCCGGCTGACAGCAGAGGGTATGATGAGGTTAAAGCTTTTGTGGAGAACCATAAAAATACTATATACGATAAAATCATACAGACCTGTGACCTGCTGTGTCTGCACAGCGGAGGAACTACCCTTGAGGAAAGAATAAGCGATATTGAAACAAGAAAGGGAACGCACAGAAAATCGCAGTATCATAAGGACACGGCAGCGGCTCAGAAAGCTGAGCTTGAAAAACAGCTCGGACATTCAATTTATGATTTTTATGACAGACTTGAAAATGAGGAGTGAATTTGAAATGAAAAAATTTCTTGTAGTTGTTGATATGCAGGGGGATTTTATAGATATGGCGTTGGGAACAAAGGAAGCTGAAGCGATTGTTCCTGAGGTTGTAAAAAAAATAGGTGAGTTTGACGGAAAAATTTTCGTAACTATGGATACGCACTATGAAAACTATATGCAGACATCAGAGGGAAAGAATTTACCTGTACCGCACTGCATAAAGGGTACTGAGGGCTGGAAGCTTGATAAAAGGGTTGAGAATGCTCTTAATGGAAAGGATTTTGCCGTAATTGAAAAGAATACCTTCGGTTCGGTTGACTTGCCGAAAAAAATAAAGGAAGACGCAGGAGAAGAAAGCTTTACGATAGAAATAACAGGACTTTGCACTGATATATGTGTAGTAAGCAATGCACTTTTATTAAAGGCTCATTTTCCCGAAGTGCTGATGAAGGTTGATTCAAAATGCTGTGCAGGAGTAACACCTGAGCTTCATAATGCTGCACTGGCAACAATGAGAAGCTGTCAGATTGTTATAGAATAAGCTTAAGGCAAAGGAGATATATTTTATGTTTAATGCAGAAAAAGTAAAAAATGAATGTGTTGAGTGGATAAGAAAATTTTTTGAGGAAAACGGAAAGGGCTGCAACGCCGTTGTAGGAATTTCCGGAGGAAAGGACAGCTCCATAGTAGCCGCACTTTGTGTTGAGGCACTCGGAAAGGAGCGTGTAATAGGAGTTCTTATGCCTTGCGGAGAACAGCACGATATAGATATGGCAAAGCTTCTGGTTGATACGCTTGGCATAAAGCACTATGTTGTAAATATAAAGGAAGCCGTTGACGGAATAATAAACAATATTCCCTTTGAGCTTCAGAAGCAAAGTCTGATAAACCTGCCGCCAAGAATACGTATGTCAACCTTGTATGCGGTTTCTCAGAGCAATAACGGACGTGTTGCAAATACCTGCAATCTTTCTGAGGACTGGGTAGGATATTCTACAAGATACGGGGATGCAGCAGGGGATTTCAGTCCATGTTCAAATCTGACTGTTCAGGAAATGAAGCAGATAGGCAGACTTCTCGGACTGCCCGATGTTCTCGTTGATAAAGTTCCGATTGACGGTCTCTGCGGTAAAACAGATGAGGATAACCTTGGCTTTACCTATGCGGAGCTTGACAAATATATCCGTGAGGGCATAATTGACAACGAGGATAAAAAGGCTAAAATAGACAGAATGCATAAGATGAATCAATTCAAGCTTAAGCTTATGCCTGCATTCAAGCCTGAATTTTGATTTTATGCGGCTGTGAAAATAACGGTCTGTACGTTTTTTTGGGCGATTGCAGACCGCAGCTGCTTATGCAGCTGCGAATTCAATGCAAATTTACGAATTTGTAAATTCGTAAATTTGCATTGAATGTTCAAAAGCAGGGCTTTTGAACGTCTGCAATCGCAGCCTTGAGTATAGCCGCAAATTAATAATTATATTTGGAGATTTATTATGGATAACAAGGCTTTTAAGCTGGGGATTATAGTCGGCAGATTTCAGACCTTTCACGTTGGACACGAATGTGTTGTGAACAAGGCAGTACAGCTTTGCGAAAGGGTCGGAATTTTTGTAGGCTCATCGCAGGAGGAGGGAACGCTGAAAAATCCCTTTTCATATGAAATGCGTAAGAATATTTTAAGAAAGATATTCGGTGACAGTGTATATATTTACCCTTTGCCCGATATAGGTGTAGGCAATAATTCCAAATGGGGAGATTATGTTCTTGAAAATGTTGAAAAGCGTTTCGGAATGCTGCCTGATTTGCTTATTTCGGGCAAGGAGGAGCGTAGAATAAGCTGGTTTGACAGTATTGCGGGAGTTTCCGTAGCTGAGCTTTATATTCCGAAAACTATAGATATTTCGGCAACAAAAATGAGGGAGCATCTTATTAACGGCGAATTTGAGCTTTGGAAAGAATATACAAGCGATAAGCTTTGGGGTGAATACGGTAAGCTCAGAGAGTGTGTATGTGCGGCAAAGGACAATCTTTACACTGACAGTATATAAACATAATTATTAAGGAGTGAGTAAGAATGAAGCTGGAACCTATTGTAATATCTTTGCTTGATACTGATTTGTATAAATTCAATATGGATCAGGTTATTTTTCACAAGCATACGGATTTATGCGGACAGTATTTTTTTAAGTGCAGAAACAACGGTGTTATTTTTACAAAGGAAATGGTACAGGAGATAAATGAGCAGATTGACTATCTTTGCAATCTCAGATTTACCAAAGAGGAGCTTGATTATCTGCGTTCTATAAGATTTATAAAGAATGACTATGTTGAATTTCTGAGATTATGGCATCCGATAAGGGATTATGTTACAGTCAAGCTTTCGGACGGAGGCGTTCTGGAGGTTGAGGTAGACGGACCTCTGTTTTCTGCAATGCAGTTTGAAATATATTTGCTCGAGATAATAAACGAGGTTTATTTCAGAATGAGCTACGATTACGAAGTGCTGAGAAAATCCGCCGAGGAAAAGCTTGCTAAAAAAATAAAAGCACTCAATGACGGAACGTATACATTTACGTTTGCGGAATTTGGTGCAAGAAGAAGGCTTTCAAGAGAGTGGGAAGAGGTAGTTATAAAGCGTCTTGTAAGTGAAACAAAAAGCTGTGTCGGAACATCAAACGTATATTTTGCTATGAAATATAACATAACACCTATAGGAACATATGCACACGAGTATGTACAGATGTATCAGGGAATAGATGAAATTCCGCTTGCTTACACAAACCACTACGCTATGAAAGACTGGTATGACGAATATCAGGGTGATAACGGTACAGCTTTGACCGATACAATAACAACAGACCTGTTTCTCAGGGACTTCAACCGTTCTATGGTGAATAACTATACAGGAGTTCGCCACGACAGCGGAGATCCCTATGAATGGGGCGAGAAAATTATAAATCACTATAAAAAGTATGGTGCAGACCCTAAAACCAAACTTCTTCTTTTCAGTGACAGTCTTGATTTTGAAAGGGCTCAGAAATTATATGACCACTTCAAGGATAAAACAAAAGTCTCTTTCGGAATAGGAACTTTCTGCTCAAACGATACCTGCGAAAGGGCTCTGAACATAGTTATAAAGCTTCAGTATGTGAACGGAAGACCGGTTGCAAAGCTTTCTGACACTCCCGGCAAGGCAATGTGCCGTGATGAAGGCTATCTCGAATATCTGAAACGTTCAGTTGAGTTCAGACTTAACAGAGAAAAGTAAGAGTATGCTCAAAGTGGGGCGATTGCAGACCACGGCGGCATTCGCCGCCGTGAAATTCAAGGCGAAGCCTTGAATTTGTCAAAAGCAAATGCTTTTGATGTCTGCAATCGCCCCCTGAGTTTGAGCGTTGACGCAAATCCTGTTTAAATTTTAATAGCAGTCCCAGTTATATATAACCTTGCTGAAATCCTTCTTTAAAAGAGCCTCACTGTTTATAAAGAAATTTGCCACACCGCAGTCACCCCATATAATTTCAAAGCTTCTGTCATCGTCCTCATCAGAATCTATCTGTAAAAGCAGGGTGTCATATTTTGCCAGAGTATCGCTGTATTCTCTGGGGTCACTCTGAGTAAAGAACGGAAATCCGAGCATTTTATGTCCGCAGGCAGAAACCGCTTCTATAATTTTATCGTAACATTCATCATCTATATATTGATATATAGAAATATCATCAGGTATAATTTCCCCGATATTATTAAGTATATCCTTAATAATATCATCGAAGTGACTGTTGCTGCAATCCATATAGCTTTCGCAGGGTGATATTTTTACGGAAAGCTCTTTGCTTACAGGAGAATACTCACAGTCTTCTATAACAGGTATATCTAATTCGGAAATTTTCTGCTTATTAAGCGAGTAGTCCACGTTATCGTGATAAACAACCCTGAATTTATCCTGATTTTCGGGATTGTCGAAATCCGCACCGTAAACATCATCATTTGCATCTATAAAAAACTGAAGCATACCGCTTTGAGGAAGCGGAGAATTTACGTCTGCGTTATCAAAATTTATCTGAGCAAGCAGCATAAGCTTATTGCCGCAGATGTCGGAGGGATATTCTTTTTTCAAATCCCAGTAGGGCATACCGCCGAATTTGCTGTCAAATAAGCTTATCTCACTCTTATTTTCAACAGTCAGTGAATAAGCCGGAGTTTTGGTTCTTTTTTTAATTTCATCTATGATTTTTTCGGTCAAATCAGGATTAAAGCTTTGCATACTGTAACATCTCCTATTAAAAAATATAGTATAATGATTATAACACATTTTAGTTAAAATTTTAACCATGTTCAGGCTAAAAATTAAATACTGTTGCCTTGTGTAAGATTATTACTGTTGGCGTGTGTAAGATTATTACGTTCTTGATTTTTATTCGGTTTTTATGTATAATTAAACTTAAATTGCTGATAAGATTAATTTTTTTGTTTTTCTCATAAAAATATATTCTTTTATGTAAGAATGTTTTTTCGGAGGGCTTAATATGTCGCTTAAATTAATGTACATAACAAACAATCCGCAGGTTGCAGGTATTATAGACGGCTACGGTGTGGACAGGGTTTTTCTCGACCTTGAAATAATAGGTAAAGAAAAAAGACAGGGACATCTTGACACGGTTATTTCAAGGCACTCAATAGATGATGTCAAAAAGCTGAAGGCTGTTATTAACAAGGCTCAGCTTTTAGTAAGGTGCAATCCTGTTCATGACGGTATGCAGGCTGAAATAGACAGGATTGTTAATGACGGTGCGGATATAATTATGCTTCCGTATTTCAAAACAGCAGATGATGTAAGCAAATTTTTGGAATGTGTTAACGGAAGAGCGAAAACAAATCTCTTGTTTGAAACTCCCGAGGCTGTTGAAAATGCAGATTCCGTGTTAAGCCTTGGGGGAATAGATGAGGTGCATATAGGACTTAATGACCTTCATTTGGGATACGGGCTTACTTTTATGTTTGAACTGCTCACCAACGGTGTTGCGGAAAAGCTTTGCAACAAATTCAAAAGTTACGGCATACCATTTGGAATAGGTGGGGTAGCGGCTTTAAACAAGGGTGATTTGCCTGCGGAATATATAATAGCCGAGCATTACAGACTTGGCTCGTCATGTGCAATACTTTCAAGAAGCTTCTGCAATTTCAAAAAGTTTTCAAGTGTTGAGGAATTTTCAGCAAAATTTTTAAAGGGTATTACCGAAATAAGAGGATATGAGAAGGTTCTTGCAAACGAGAACGAAATATTTTTTGAAAACAACAGACTTATGGTTGTGGATAAGGTTAACGGCATAGTTCAGCGTATTAAGGAAAGCCAAATTAATTGATGCTGTTGTTTTTGAATGTGAAGTTTAATTAAATAAAATAACCCAAATGGTTGCTTGCAGCCGTTTTTATGATACAGATGTAAGAGGAGAATATATGCAGGATTTAGAAAAAATCAGGCTGCTGCTCACGGGAGCTTTCAGCTATACTCAGGAACAGCTTGATAAGCTTGAAAATTCAGGCTTTGGTATAACTTTTATTCAGGACGAGCGTGTAGAAACCGATATAGACTGCTCGCAATTTGAAGCAGTGGTCTGCAACGGACTTTTTTTGTATAATGATATAGAAAAATTCAAGTCTTTGAAGATGATACAGGTTACAAGTGCAGGTCTGGACAGATTGCCGCTTGATTTTATAAAAGAAAAGGGAATAACTCTAAAAAATGCAAGAGGTGTTTACAGCATACCGATGGCTGAGTGGTGTATAAGCAGAATACTTGATATATACAAGTGCAGCAGCTTCTTTGAGGAAAATCAGAGAAATAAGGTATGGCAGAAAAACAGAGGACTGAGAGAGCTTAACGGGAAAAAAGCCGTTATTTTCGGAGCAGGTGATGTCGGAAGCCGTACAGCAGAAAGACTTAAAGCGTTTGGAGTGAAAATAACTGCGGCGGATATAGCAGAGCCGCAGTCTGATATTTACGATAAATACTGCAATATGGAAGATATAAATATAGCTCTGAGTGAAAGCGACATAATAATCATAACATTACCGCTTACAGATGATACAAGAGGATTTTTTGATGAAAAAAAGCTGGGGCTTCTCAAAGCTGACAGTATATTGGTTAATATGTCAAGAGGCGGTATAATAGACGAGAAGGCTCTTGTATCGGCACTTAAAAACAAAGCTTTGGGATATGCTGTTCTTGATGTTTTTGAAGAAGAACCGTTAGAGGCGGACAGTCCTCTGTGGAATACTCCTCGTTTGCTTATAACCCCCCATAATTCGTTTGTATCGGAAAAAAATAATGAAAGAATGTTTGATGTTATATACAAAAATCTAAATGAATATTTTTGTGATACGTCAAAGTCGGTGAGTTGAATGCTTGTATACTGGTCTATTTTTATATATACAACAATAGTATCTATAGTTGTAAAAAGCAATAGCAATAAGACGGAGTATTTCAAGTCCGGTCTGAGTGAAAATATAATAGCAGCAAAAAGAGTTGGAATATTCGGAGCTCTTCCGCTTATATGGGACTTTTTTACGGAGTTAACGGAAATCTTGAGGATATACCGTCTGTTATGGAAAACAACGGAAAAGGACCTCTTTTCAGCGTGTTTATTATAATATGCAGGAAAGTGTTTAATATGGAATGGCAGGAGTGGTTTATAACCATATCTGTTTTTCACGGCTTTTGTGTTGCTAAATTCCTTGGAAAATTTTCGGATGATTTCAGCTTTTCCAGTTATCTGTTTATAGCA
>ONDU01000008.1 GCA_900316615.1 uncultured Eubacteriales bacterium
CTTAAACCGAGCAAATAACTCTAGATTTCGAGAAACACTCACATTTATTTAT
Organism: uncultured Eubacteriales bacterium; assembly: GCA_900316615.1. GTDB lineage: Bacteria > Bacillota > Clostridia > Oscillospirales > Acutalibacteraceae > CAG-964. The sequence continues at coordinate 53 of ONDU01000008.1, forward strand.
AGGAATATTAACTTTGTTAATATTTTGTTTACTCATTCAAAAGCCCTAGAACACGCTCTAATCGACGTTGATATAATAAAAAGATAGGAGTACAAAATGGAGCTTTGGGACGCATACGATAAAGATGTTAAGTTCATTTAAGGATTGACTTTCAAAAGAGGAGAAAAGAGATAGACAATGGTATTTTCCATCTTATTCACCCAAACGGCGATTATATCATTATGCAGCGTGATGCTCTAAAGCATTATGGAGGTATGTGGAAAGCAACCGCTGGCGGCTCTGCTTTGATTGGAGAATCGCCGTTGCAATGTGCTATGAGAGAGCTGTTTAAAGAAACGTAAAGCCAAACATAAACGTTGACCGAGGTTGTCAGAGTAGCTGATTAAAACTTCAACTCTGCATACATCGAATACCTTTGCGTAACCGATTGTGATAAAACTCTGTCAAAAGGTGTGCTTTATGGCAGAGTCTTTTCTTCCTGATTTAACGAAGCTGAAAAAGCTTGACTGCGGTTATGAGTTGAGTGTTCTGCATAGAGAGGACTTTGGGTATTTGTATATGGAACAGTGGAGCAACTGTCGGACCTTTGCAGGTTAATAAAGTGAGATTTGTGGAATGAATTAAAACTACATAATTGGAGGTCACAATATGAAAATTAGACGCTTTACTGAAAATGACGCTGAAAAGGTTTCGGCAATGGTAATCCAAACCTTAAAAAAGACAAATAGTAAGGATTATTCAGAAGAAGCGATCAATGCTCTCGAAAAACAAATGCAGCCCTCGCATATTTTAGAGCGTGCCGCTTGGACGCATTTTTATGTGGCTGAGGAAAATGATACGATTATCGGTTGCGGTGCGATCGGATCTTATTGAGGCAGTGAAACAGAGAGCAGTCTGTTCATGATATTTGTTTTACCGAAATATCAAGGCAAAGGTATCGGCAGAAAAATCATTGAAAATCTTGAACAGGACGAGTATTTCTTCAGAGCAAAACGAATTGAGGTTCCTGCGTCGATTACAGCCGTTAACTTCTACAGAAAATTGGGATATAATTACAAAAACGGCGTTGACCGTCCCGATGAGGAACAGATTTATCGGTTGGAAAAGTTCAGATTTTGATAAGGTGTAATAATGACAATAAGAGAAATCAAAGAAAATGAATTAAGCGACCTTCTTGAATTATATACCCACCTGCACGAACTTGGTATCCCTGAGAACAGCGAGCACTTACAGAATACCTGGGCGACGATTTGTAATGACAAGAATCATCATATTATCGTCTGTAAGGTTGCCGGCAAGCTTGTTTCGTCCTGCGTATGCGTAATCATCCCTAACCTGACTCGAAATATCCGTCCTTACGCTTTTATCGAGAACGTAGTTACTCACGCTGAATACAGAGGAAAAGGTTACGCAACCGCTTGTCTGAATTATGCGAAAGAATTGGCGGTCAAGGCTGATTGTTATAAGATGATGTTGCTCACAGGTTCAAAAAGCGACAGCACACTAAACTTTTATAAAAACGCCGGCTACAACTGTACGGATAAAACAGCGTTTATTCAATGGCTGTAGAACATAAGTCAGAGTTCTTTTTGTTGCTTGAAACGATCTGTTCCATTATTGATGTGGGTGGGAAGAACAATATGAAACCAAAGACTACAATTAAACTCATGAATGCTGAATTTGATGATACAGACAAAACAGAAGTAATTAATGACAAAATGACGATTGTATTTTATGAGAAGGCTTAAATATATTTCGAGTTTTCTGCAATGTGCAATGCCCGACAGAGGTAATCTGTCGGGCATTGCAATATAAAGCTTTATTTTAGTCAGAAAATACTGCCTTTAATTTTCAAAAGTGATGGAAGCAAGAGCTTCATCTTTCTGAGTGAATACATTACGGTAATTTGCAGCTAAAGCTTCGTCAATTATATTTGCACGTACATCACTGGGAGTAAAAACTGAAATATATACGGTATTTCCTGCTGAATTTGTGAAAGAACCGAATGCTTTCGTATTGTTTGATTCTTCTACAGGCTCATCAGATTCCTGAAGCTTGAAAATCAATCCGAATTCCTTGCCTGAATCATAGTTTGTCTTTTCAACGAATGACAAAGAACGTCCTTCTGAGCTGCTATTGTTAAGTACATATATATTATCCTGCCAGTTTTCGGGTAATTTCATTGTCATACCCCAAATGGCGTCACGATACTCTGTCTTTGTAAGAACGCTTCCATCAGTACGTGTAGCTTCTTCTGCAGGAGCTTCCTCAGGTGCGTTTGTGGGAGCCTCTGTAGCAGCAGTCGTTGTTTCTTCTACAGTAAATTCAGTTGTTTCCTGTACAGTTGCCTGCTCAGTTACGCTTTCAGTGGTTTTTTCAGCATCGGTTGCTTTTTCACCGGCAGCTTTAGTTGTTTTTTCTGTAGCCTTTGCGGTTGCGGCTGTTGTTGAAGCTGTAGCAGCTTCGCTGTCAGAATTTGTATTTGCCTGTGAGCAGCCTGCAAATAAAGCACTTAATGCAAGAGCTCCTGTTAATATACCAATTAAAACTCTTTTTTTCATGGTTAAATACCTCCGTAATTTTAACACAAAAAATATTCATTTGAACTTAATATGTCATCTGCTTAAGTTCTGCGATTATTATACTACTGAATTTTCAATAAGTCTATATGTTAATCTTACAAACATAACTCGACTTTATTTCCCGATTTTGTTTAGTATACGCTTGATTATATAAGTATATACCGAGGAATTATTTGTGCAGATAAGAAGTTATCATAGTAAAATTTTTTCGTTTACGTGGGCATAGAATATTCTTTTGGGGTTAAAAGAAAGAATATTATTCCAGTCATTTTTAAGCTTGATGTTATTTTCGTAGGCTTCCAGATATTCCAAAGGCTCAGTATCTCCGACAAAGCAGCTGCCATTGTTTAAAATCAGGGAAACGCTGTCCTCACTGTGGCTCGGAGTGTGTATAATCTCGCCGTCAATTCCGATATTACGCAAAAAATCCCTGCTTTCGGAACAGCTGATTACTTTTGAAATACTGTCATCTATCGGATTGTAATTCAACCTCTTATCCCTGAAAAATATTTCATCTGAAAAATGAACCGAGCTTTTCTGAACATCTGCAATCAGAAGCGTAATTCCCAGTTTTTGCAGTTCACTTACTATTCCGATATGATCAGGGTGATAATGTGTTGCCAGAATGTATGAAATATCGTGTATATCAATGGAAGCTGTTTTTATCGCCTTGAAAAAACTAAATAAGGTTCCGGCATAATCGGTATCAACAAGCAAACCGCCGTTATTTCCGTCAATATAAAATGTATTTGTGTTTCCGTACCTAAGTTTTTTCATATTATATCACTCCGAAAATTAATATGTATTTTAAAGAACAAACTGAACTATAAGTCCTGCAGCTGCACAAACAATCAATGCAAGTGCTTCTCCGATAAAAAAGCCTTTTATATGAAACAGGTAGTTATGATAATCTTCAATCATATCTTCCGTACCCTTGAAAACAAAATAAGGGTCATGACAGAACCATATAATATCAAGCACGACAACGTCATAAAGGTTTACAATAGTCCACAGCAGAAAGCCGTATCCGAAGCTTTCCGCAAAGGCTGAGCAGCCGTTGACATATCGCAGAACAACGCTTAACACAATAACTATAAGGAGCGATGCCGCAGCCTTTGCTGTAATCTTATTTTTCTGAGTCGGGATTTTATCCTTGTATTCATCAAGAGTCTTTACTCTTTCCTGAATTTTCGGAGGATAGTTGTAAAGAGTTTTAACAGGCTCTCTTGACATAATATATACCATTACCGTAAACACAAGGCATAAAATTATACCTTCAGCAGCAATTATCATTGAATATCACCTTAAATAAATTTTTATATATAAAATTGTAAATCGGAATAACTTCACTGTCAACAAAATCGTTATAAGCGTTATTATTTTATAATAACAATTCCGTTACGGTATTCCTCGCCGCAGGGCTTTATATTTTTAGTAAAGGTATAGTATATATCGCCTGCATTAATCTCCAGAGCAAGAAAAGCTTTTTCAGCAGGGGAGAGGCTTTCCGCTTTTCTTATCTTTGTTATAAGAGGAACAACGCTTTTCTGCTTTACACAGCTGAGTATTTCCGCTCCCCTTGAATTGAACCCTAAAACCCGTATATACGGAGCCTTCTCAGTTAAATAACTTTTTTTTATATTGAGCAGACATGCAAGAAGTATACGCCTTATACGGGCATATGTGTAGCGTTTTGATTTTGTACGTTCTATAATTTTTTCAAGTGAGGTTGAATTCATTACGGCAGTTTTTATTCTGTTTTCAAGTCCCTCGTTAACGTCGGCAATAGCGGCAATATCATTTGCGGACATCTGACGCAGTTTGAGTATAAAGCCTCTTTCATTTTCTGAAAGGGAAGCAATATTTCCTTTTTCAATTTCGGAAAGCAATATATCGACAGAATTTTCGGGAACGTATTTTTTGAAGCTTTTGTTTTCATATATAAGCCTTCTTATTGAAGCGGCACTGGCAAACTCCGAGCTTGCAGAGGTATCGTTGTAAGCGTTGCCAATCCTCTTGAATGTGACGGGCTTTATCGGAGAACCCAGCTTGTAAACAGCTTTTATGTACTCAATGCCAAGTATATTGTTAGGCTCGCTCATAAGAGGAACAAGTGACGGATTTATTATTTTCATTGTATTTGTAAGTGCAGAGGGATAGCTTATGCCTGTTGATATTTGTTTTTTAAGCTTTTTCTGAAAATTTTCAGAGATTATCAAAGAAGATAATTCATTCAGAGAGCTTATATCTCCGCACTCGCTTCCAAAAGCAATACAATCCACGCAATTCATAGCGTCTGCAACAGATGTACCGTTTTCGGCAAACTGCTGTGCATTGGATACGGCAAATGGAAGATGAAGCTCAATTACAAGGTCAACACCGTTTTTGAGTGCTGTCAGGGTTCTTATATGCTTGGGAAAAATTGCCGGTTCACCTCTCTGCACGAAATTTCCGCTCATAACTGCCGTGATATGGGTTGCACCGTGTTCCCTGCAACTTTTGACAAGATAAGCGTGACCGTTGTGAAAAGGGTTAAACTCGCTTATAATGGCATAGTTTTTCAATTTTATCACCTCTGAAATTTTTGAAAAAGGTTGAATTTGTCTTTGGTTTGTATTATTATATAATACGTTGGTTCGTTTTACAATAAGCTTTCCCTGACTGTGAAACGGGTAGACGGACGAAAATAAAATTTATAAGTAAAGGAAGAATGTGCAGTGATGATTTTGGTAATAAACGCAGGAAGCTCATCCCTGAAGTATCAGCTTTTTGATATGGAAAACGAGAGCGTTCTCTGCAAGGGCAACTGCGAAAGAATAGGACTGGATAAGAGCTTCATAGGTCACAAGACAAGTGACGGAAAAAAGGTTCAGAAAGAAGTTGTTATGAGTGACCACAAGGAAGCATTCATGCAGGTAAATGCAATGCTGACTGACGCTGAGTACGGCGTTATCAAGAGTACGGACGAGATAAAAGCGGTAGGTCACAGAGTTGTTCAGGGCGGAGCACGTTTCAGCAAAAGCGAGCTTATAACTGAGGAAGTAATTGAGGGTATCAGAGAGCTTATACCTCTTGCACCGCTTCACAACAAGGGACATGTTCAGGCTATAGAAGCTTGTATAGAGGTATTCGGAAATGATGTACCGCAGGTAGCAGTATTTGATACAGCCTTCCACGCAACAATGCCTCCCAAGGCTTATATTTATCCTATTCCTTACGAATATTACGAGAAGTATCAGATTCGCCGCTACGGTTTCCACGGAACATCTCATCGTTATGTAAGCAGCCGCTGGGCTGAGCTTACAGGCAAAGCATCGCTTGAGGGAACAAAAATAATTACCTGTCATCTCGGAAACGGTTCTTCTATAACAGCAGTAAAGGACGGCAAGGTTATAGATACAAGTATGGGACTTACTCCCCTTGACGGCTTTATGATGGGTACACGCTGCGGAACTCTTGACCCTTCCGTTGTTACATATATAGAGGAAAAGGAAAATCTCACACCTCAGCAGATGAGCGACATTCTCAACAAGAAATCGGGACTTCTCGGAATTTCGGGAGTATCAAGCGATGACAGAGATGTAACAAAGGCTGTAGAGGAGGGCAATCCCAGAGCAAAGCTTGCTCATGACATACTCAGATATGAGATAGAAAAGTTTATAGGCGGTTACTATGTAGCCTTGGGCGGCTGTGACGCTATCATCTTTACAGCAGGTCTTGGAGAAAATCAGTCAAAACACCGTCAGGCTATCTGCGACCAGCTTTCATGCTTCGGTGTAAAGGTTGACCCTGAGCTTAACAAGAAAATGGTCGGAGGTAACGAGGGAAAAATTTCCGCACCCGACAGCAAGGTAGAGGTTTATGTTATTCCCACAAATGAAGAGCTTGTAATCGCAAGAGATACACAGGCAATTATAAATGCACTTTGATTTTTGAATCGGAACAAAATGTAAAGTAAAAAATTATCAGTTTTTATCGTGAGGTTATGTATAGCAATGAATAAGGCTTTGGATTTGATAAAAAAGAATAAGGAATTTATTTTATACGGATTTTTCGGAGTATGCACTACAATAGTAAATATAGTGGTATATGCTGTCTGTTACAATGTGCTTAATATAAGCAATGTTGTAAGTACGGTAATTGCATGGATTATTGCCGTATTGTTTGCATATGTTACAAACAAGATTTTTGTCTTTGAAAGCAAATCTTGGAAGGCTGATGTAATAGTCAAGGAATGCATATCCTTTTTCGGATGCAGATTTCTTACGGGAGTTCTTGACGTTGCAATAATGTATGTAAGCGTTGATTTGCTCAATCTGAACAATCTGCTTTTCAAAATAATTTCAAACATACTGGTTATTATTCTCAACTATATAGCCAGCAAGCTGATAATATTCAAAAAAGCCGAAGAGTGATTTTACTGATTTTTAAAATCAAAAGCTTTGCCGATACTGAAAAAGGTTTCGGCAAAGCTTTTTTGTTTTGCTCATTCCTTGCTGTCCAGATGAAGAGCAGCTTGTAATTTTTTCTTTTCGATTACGAGAAACAGGGGCAGCCCTAATATAAACAGTACGCCAAGCTCGCCCAATGCTACAAGCCCTCCCTGAAGCAGAAAATCGGCAAAATTGAAGTGCAGTGAATTGACAAAGAAAAAATCAATTTCAAATCCTACAAAAATTCCGTTCATAACTGCGGGCATAAGAAAAGCCCAAAAAGGTATTTTGAAGATACGGACATTTCTAAGTGCATACATAGTCAGTGCGGCAAAGAAGCTCGCCGCAGACCCGAAAAGCAAATCGTATATTCCCAGGGAAGCAACGGAGCTTAAATTTGCGATTATACAGCCTATGCTTAGTCCCGGAACGGCGGCAGGAGTGAAGAGTGCCAGAACCGTAAGTGCTTCGGAAGCACGGAACTGCACAGCCATAGAAGCAGACCCGGGAAGAAGTATATTCTGCATAACGGTAAGTACAGCGTATAAAGCTGCTATGACAGCACCCTGTACAATGTACATAGTATTCTTATTTTTCATTTTTAAAATTATCCTCCGTATTTATTATGTCATACGCAGCCTCTGTCAGCGTATGACGGTTATTTTCAAGGGAATTGTCAAGAACCATATAAAGCAGCTTTTTTAAAATAATTCCTACCTCCCTGCCTTGCGGAACTCCCATTGAAATAATATCATTTCCGTTTATCTGCAAATCCTTTACCGAGGTTACGAGCGTACTTTTATTTTTTATGCTTTTGTATATTTTACGTATTTTTTCGATTTCAGATAATCTTTCTGATATATACTCGGGCGACTGTGCTTTTATATCATATTCCTTGAGCTTTAGAAGAAGCTCAAACATCTGATGGGAGCCTGTTCTGTATACGGCACGTTTTACGGCTTTTTCGGTAGGCTCAATAATTCTGTCATGATGTCTTACAAGTTCAGATACAATGTTCTGAGTTTTGGAATCCGCCTTAAGTCTTTTGAGAATGTCCAAGGTCATGTGCGAGCCTTTTGCAGCGTGACCGTAAAAATGACCGATATTATTTTCATCTGTAGTAAAAGTACATGGCTTTGCAATATCATGAAAAAGCACTGCAAGCTTTAAATAAATATTATTTTCAGAAAAGCTGAGAGCCAAAAGCGTATGCCTTAGTACGTCATAACAGTGGTGAGGGTTGTGCTGTTCAAAATTTTTTTCGGCATAAAGCTCAGGTATGAAAACTTCTGTTACATCGCAGTATTTATCTATTATGATATGAGCGTTTTTTCCTGAAATAAGCTTTGTAAATTCGCTCCAAATTCTTTCGCAGGCTATATTTTTCAGTAAGCCTTTGTTTCTGTGAATACTTTCTGCTGTACTGCTTTCTATCTCAAAGCCGAGAACAGACGCAAAGCGTAATGCACGTAAAATTCTGAGTGCGTCTTCTGAAAATCTTGTATCAGGGCTTCCGACTGCTTTTATAGTTTTGTACCGTATATCATCATATCCGTTATAAAGGTCAACAAAGCCTTTTTGGGGACTATACGCTATTGAATTTACGGTAAAATCACGCCTTGACAAATCCTTTTCTATATCTTTTTCAAAGTGAACGCCGTCGGGGTGACGGTTGTCGCTGTAGCCTGTCTCTGAGCGGAAGGTTGTTACCTCATACACAAGATGTTCTATTACAATTCCGACAGTGCCGTGTTTTATTCCCGACTGAACTGTTCTGAAGTCTTTAAAAACAGTGATAACTTCATCAGGCAGTGCATTTGTACATATATCCCAGTCGTGAGGAGGAATGTTCATGATAAGGTCACGCACACAGCCGCCTACTATATATGCTTCGTAGCCGTTTTCAGCTAAGGTATTTATAATAAATTCTGTATTTTCAGGTAAATTGAAATTTAATTTCATAGTAATTTCGTCTTATATCAGTAAGGACTGCTGCATTTAAAGCGGCAGTCCTGAAAGGCAGTGTTGTTTTTATTGAGGAAGAGCGATTTTTCCCGTAACATCTGTAAGAAGCTTTTTCATTTTGAGAGCCTCATGTCTTGCTGCAAGTGAGAAATCTTCGGGCTTGCAGTCTTTTTCCTTCTGCCATGCACACATAATTCCTCTTGATGAGTTTACAACAGCTCCAAGACCGTTTTTATCGAAAGCACCTGCAATATCGTCAGCAGTACCTCCCTGAGCTCCGTATCCGGGAACTAAGAAAAATGTGTGGGGGAGAGCTTTTCTAAGCTCTGTAAGCTGTAGGGGATAGGTAGCACCTACAACCGCACCTACTCCCGAATATCCGTATTTTCCTGAGAGCTCCTTTCCCCATTCCTCGCAGAGCTTTCCCATATGGAGGTAGATGGCTTCATCGTTTTCTGAGAGTGTAAGGTTCTGAAGCTCTCCTGAGCTGGGATTTGAAGTTTTTACAAGAACGAACATTCCCGTATCCATTTTCTGCGATACGCTTACAACAGGCTTTATACCGTCTGTTCCGAGATAGCCGTTTACCGTCAGAGCATCTGCACCGAAGGCTAAAAGGCTTTCGCCGTCAATATCGGTAATGCCGAGATGTGCATTTGCATATGCCTCCATAGTAGTTCCAATATCGTTTCTTTTTCCGTCGGTTATAACGAACATACCCTTTGATTTTGCATAGGAAACAGTTTCGGCAAAGGTTTTTACACCCTGCCAGCCGTACATCTCGTAATATGCAAGCTGTGGCTTTACTGCCGGAACTATGTCATAAAGAGCGTCTATAAGAGCTTTATTATAGATAAGTAAGGCTTCTGCCGCACCCTCAAGAGTTTTTCCGTATTTTTTAAATGCAGTTTCCTTTATAAAATGAGGAATATATGCAAGCTTGGGGTCAAGACCTGCAACTGTAGGGTTCTGTTTTTCAACTATATTTTCGATTAATCTGTCAAGTGACATAGCTTAAAACCTCCGTTATATTAAGTAGTTTAAGGGTTTCACCCTTAAAAATCCTGACCAAAGGCTCTGCCTTTGGAAACCGCAAGCCTTTGAAAAGGCTTGACCTAAACTTTATGTTTTCTTTATCGGACTATGATTTATATACAATATTTCCCGAAAGAACAGTATATTTTACCCTGCCTTTGAGCTGCATATTCTTGAAAGGTGTATTTTTTGATTTACCGTGCAGTTTATTTATATCTACCGTATATGTTTCATAGGGGTCGAATATTACAATATCGGCAGGAGAGCCTACGGAAAGAGTACCAGCCTGTATACCTAAAATTCTTGCAGGATTTAGAGACATTTTTTCTATAAGCTGAGGGAAAGTAAGTATGCCTTTATCCGCAAGATATGTAACAGCAACAGAAAGAGAGGTTTCCATACCTATAGAGCCGTTGGGAGCTTTTTCAAAGTCTGATTTTTCTTCGGGAGTATGCGGAGCGTGGTCGGTAGCTATTGCGTCAAGAGTACCGTCACAAAGTCCCTTTATGATTTCCTCCAAATCTTCCTGAGTTCTCAAAGGAGGGTTCATTCTGAAATCCGCATCTTTTTTCAGAAGTTCCGTTTCGGTCAGAGAAAAATAGTGCGGAGCTGTTTCTGCAGTTACCTTTACACCTCTTGCTTTCGCGTCACGCACAAGAGCAACGGAGGTTTTTGTGCTTACATGGCATATATGAACAGGAACGTTGTAAGCGGCAGCAAGAGCAATTTCCCTTGCGGTACCTGCGTCCTCGGCAGCAGCAGGTATCCCTTTAATGCCGAGCTTTTCGCTTACGCAGCCCTCGTTTATCTTTCCGCCGCCGGCAAGAAATAAATCCTCACAGTGAGCTGTAACGCACATTCCGAGTTCTTTGGCTTTTATCATAGCCTCAGCCATAAATTTTGTGTTTTCGACAGGTCTGCCGTCATCGGAAAGAGCTATTGCCCCGGCTCTGTAAAGTGCGTCTATATCTGTAGGCTCTGCACTTTTAAGACCTTTGGTTATAGCAGCGGCTACATAAACCTTAGCATTTGCATTTTCTGCTTTATCCCTTATATACTGTACAGTTTCGGGGGTGTCAACGGTCGGATTGGTATTAGGCATGGCAAGCAGGCTTGTAACGCCGCCTGCGGCGGCTGCGTTGCAGCCTGTTATTATATCCTCTTTTTGAGTGAAGCCCGGGTCACGCAAATGAACATGCATATCAACAAGTCCCGGTGCGGCTATCAGACCTGAACAGTTAAGTTGAGTATCGGCAGAGTGTTCATTTTTGCTTACATCTCTGATTATGCCGTTTTCCGCATATATGTTGAGTATATCGTCAATACCATTGGCAGGGTCTATGACCCTTGCATTTTTTATAAAAACAGAACTCAAAAAAATTCATCTCCTTATCTGTATTTATCCCAGTACCCGTCAGTTTCAAAACGTGTAAAAGCATCATTATCTCTTTCACGGCTTCTGTGTGAATGATGTACTGCGGAAGAAGAGGTATGTCTGTTTCCGCGTCTTTCTGAGGAAGAAGAATGTGCTCTGCTTCTTCCTGTACTTTTTTTCTTTTTATCAGATGAGCCGAAAAGCGAAAAGACTTTTTTGTTTGAAGATTTTCTGCTTTTTGATTTACGCTTTCTCTGTCTTTCTTCGATTTCAGCCATTTTTCTGTAATATTCGGGTGTATGTTCAGATTTCTGATTATCATTTTCGTATGTATGCTTATGGTCGATGTCTGAGCCGATGAAAAGCTTTGCGTATCTTTTAGCAGAGTCCGCACGTCCTGAATGATATGACGGAGTTACGGTTATATCGGGGTCTACAATATCAGAGCTTTCCAGATTGTCAAGAACTCTTCTGTCAAGGTCGATTATATTGTTTTCAAAAGCAAATTCCTCTTCGGGGATTTCGTCAGGCTGTTTGAACATATCCTGAATATTTTTGATATCTACGTCCTCCCACTCGTCCTGAATAAGACTGGGATTACGGGAAGCTTCCTCGATGATAGCGGAAATTTCTTCGGGATTACGGGGTCTTACATTTTCTGAGGGTTCTATAACAGTTTCCGTATTGTTTATATTTTCGCTTATGAACTCTTCGGCTTCAGCTTTGGTATCTTCCATAAGCCCTTCGTTTTTAAGCTCGTTGAAGTATTTGTCAGAGAGCTTGCGGCGACGTTTTGCTGTTTCGGCTTTAATTATGCTGGACTTTTTCTTTACATAATATAATGCCAGACAGCCTGATATAAGCAGAGCTATGATTATAACTGCAATGAACATTGTATGCAGTATTCCGGGCATATTCACCTTTTCGGGCTTGTCGTAGAGAGCCTGAACATATACAGAATCTATTATACTCTGAAATATCTCCATATCCTTATTATCGAAGCCTGATGCAGAGGAATATTTTATTTTGATATATTCTCCGTTTACAAGTGTATACGCAACCGCATAATTTACGGTTGTATTGTTCTGTATACTGCTGTAGTAAAGAGAGAACAGTATATATTCGGGAGTTTCCTTGAATGCAGCGTTTGAAACGTTCTTGAATATTTCGCCCGAGAAGGTTGCTCCCGAAGATTTTATAGCGGAAAGCTCGCTTTTTATCTGTTCCTCCGTAAGGTACTTGAAGTTGTAAATATCAGTTGAATAAGCACTTTTTGAAGATTTTATGCTCAGCTGCTTTGCGGTATCGCTCATAGCCGCTTCTGCACTGTATGTGATTTCGTCATCGGGATTAAGCTCCGATGAAGTCACGGTAAATTCCTCGGGAATTTTTATGCTGACCCTTGCACTGTCGATATTGGCGTATATGCTTTCGGCAAAGACGCTTACCGATGCCGAGAAAGCCATTACGACAGTCAGAATAAATGCGGTTGTCAGCCTTATTTTTTTATTCATTGACCATCAGTCCTCTGCAAATACTTTATTGACATTATAATTATACCTCAAATATTTTGCGAATACAAGACATTAAAAGACTTAAAATGTTGATTATATACATTAAGCGGCATAAAAATCAGACAAATCTTATTATTTTGTGTCAATAAGATTTTTATGTAAGTAATTTATGGTTTATGTTGATTTTTACCAAGTAATTTGTTATACTATTATTAAATGCAGTAAATTATGTGTAAATTTTACCGAGAGGAATATTATGAAATATTGTAAGAAGTGCGGAAGAATAGAAAAGGAAAGTGACGTATACTGTTCCGTATGCAGAAACAGCAGGCTTGAAGAGGGAGAACCTGACAAAAATTTTCCTGTTGTTGCGGTAAGGGCGGCAGGATTTGAAAAACAAAGAATTTGTTCGGTACTTGACGATGCGGATATACCGTACAGTACGAAAATTGCAAGAAAGCAGTTTTCAGCCGATGCGGTTACAGGAAGCAGTAATGCCGATTATGATATTCTTGTTCCATACGGCTTTTATGCAAAGACAAGGGATATTCTCATAGGAATAAATGCGGCTGAGCCTGATGAAAACGACGGAAATGCGAAGGCTCTTTCAAAGGAAGAGGAAAAGGAGCTTTCAGCTGATTATTACAGCACAAAAAATAAGCTTGTAAGAGCGGTTGCAATAATACTGTTTCTGGCAGTGGTTGCAGGTATTGTTATGGGCGTTGACGCAGTTATGGCTCTTATCAAGGGCTTTATGAATTTTTCCTGAAACTGCTTTTATCCGACAAAATATCAGCCGCTTTTGTGGCAGAATAGTTAAGGGAGGATAAACGTAATATGGCTGATTTGGATTTTAAGGACAGACTTGAACGTATTACCGTAGTATGCGGTCATTACGGAAGCGGAAAGACGAATTTTTCCTTAAATCTTGCCATTGATATGGCAAAGGAAAAAAGTAAGAGAATTACTCTTGTAGATTTGGACATAGTAAACCCGTATTTCAGAAGCTCCGATTACAGGGAACTTCTTGAAAACAGCGGAGTACACGTTATAGCACCAAAATATGCAGGTACAAATCTCGATACCCCCGCACTTTCAGCAGAAATTGACAGCGTGTTCTGTGATGAAAACACGCAGGTTATTTTTGACGTTGGAGGAGATGATGCGGGTGCTTTTGCGTTGGGAAGATATTCAGATAAGATAAAACAGGAAAATTATTCATTTATTTATCTTGTAAACAAGTACCGTAATCTTACAAATACTCCTGAAACTTCGGTTGAGATACTGGGTGAGATTATGTGTGCCTGTGGTCTTATGCCATCGTATATAGTGAACAATTCCCATTTGCAGTGGGAAACAACTGCGGAAACCATATTAAACGCAGCAGACTATGGCGAAAAAATCGCAGAGCTTGTAAATGTTCCTCTTCTTTGTACTACCGCTCCCGATTTTCTTAAAGACAGTGAAAGGCTTGCCGGTTATAAGCTTTATTACGTAAGGTCTATAGTCAGACCGCCTTTTTATGCCTGAAAGATTTCGGCGTAATGTAAAAAATTGTTAATAACTTTTCAACTGAGAAAACATAAATTTCAGGTCTTTTAAAAGGCTTGCGATTTCCAAAGGCAGAGCCTTTGGCGGAGTTTTCAAGGGCAAAGCTTTTGAGCTTAAAATTTTTGAATATGAAAGGAATGATTAAGGCAATGGCTCATATAGAAGTAAATGAAAATTTATGCAAGGGCTGTGAGATGTGTGTACACGCTTGTCCTAAAAAGATAATAGAGCTTGACAGGGAAAAGCTGAATGCAAAGGGCTATCACCCTGCAAGACTTAGGGAAGCGGATAAGTGTATAGGCTGCAAGGCGTGTGCTGTAATGTGTCCTGACATAGCAATAACCGTATACCGATAAGGCAAGTAACGAAAGGATATGAATATCAAATGGAAGATAAATTTTTAATGAAGGGTAACGAGGCACTGGCTGAAGCGGCTATTCAGGCAGGCTGCAGACATTTTTTCGGCTATCCGATTACCCCTCAGACAGAGCTGGCAGCATATATGGCAAAGAAAATGCCAAAGGTAGGAGGTACATATCTTCAGGCAGAGTCTGAGCTTGCCGCCGCAAATATGGTGCTTGGTGCAGCAGGAGCAGGAGTAAGAGCTATGACCTCTTCAAGTTCGCCCGGAATAAGCCTGAAATCCGAAGCAATATCATATATGGCGGGAAGCGATATTCCCGCACTTATAGTAAACGTACAGAGAGGCGGCCCCGGACTGGGAGGAATACAGCCTTCGCAGTCCGACTACTGGCAGGCTACAAGAGCAACGGGACACGGAGATTTTCAGATACTTGTTTTCGCACCGGCTTCGGTACAGGAAATGGTTGACCTTGTAGGTCTTGCATTTGATAAGGGTGATGAGTACAGAATGCCGGCTATGATACTGGCAGACGGTATGCTCGGACAAATGATGGAACCCGTAAAATTCCCCGAAAAATCAGAACAGCACTTACCTGATAAGCCTTGGGCTTGCTGCGGACATCAGAATAAAAGAAAGCATAATGTACTCAATTCTCTTTTTCTTTCACCTTCTGAACTTGAAAATCTGATAATTGAAAGATACAAAAGATATGACATAATCAAGGAAAAGGAACAGAGATGGGACGAATATATGCTGGACGATGCCGATATAGTACTTGTAGCATACGGAGCTTCTGCAAGAGTTTCCCATACAGCCGTTGATATGGCAAGAGAACAGGGAATAAAGGCAGGTCTGCTCAGACCCATAACCCTCTGGCCGTATCCGAACAAGGCATTTGAAAAGCTCAAAGATACAGCAAAGGCATTCATAAGCGTAGAAATGAGTATGGGACAGATGGTAGACGATGTAAGGCTTGCGGTAGAGTGCAGAAAGCCTGTATACTTTACAGGAAGAACAGGCGGAAAAATACCTAATCCCAATGAAGTATTAAAGAAAATAACAGAAGTGGAGGGTACTCTGTAATGGAGGAAAAGAAAATATTCAGCAGACCTCACGCACTGACGGATATACCGTTTCACTACTGTGCAGGCTGCACACACGGAATAATACACAGGCTTGTAGCCGAGGTAATAGACGAGCTTGGCTGCGAAGGACATACAGTAGGAGTATC
Source organism: uncultured Eubacteriales bacterium (assembly GCA_900316615.1). Lineage (GTDB taxonomy): Bacteria > Bacillota > Clostridia > Oscillospirales > Acutalibacteraceae > CAG-964. Next base: position 16,103 of record ONDU01000008.1, read on the forward strand.
GCCCGTAGGCTGTGCGGTAATGAACTACGATTATTTCGGCTGCGATATGATAGAAGCACCTCACGGAAGAGCACCTGCCGTAGCAACGGGAATAAAAAGAGCAAGACCCGAAAATGTTGTCTTTACATATCAGGGTGACGGCGACCTTGCTGCTATAGGAACGGCAGAAACCGTACACGCAGCCACAAGAGGCGAAAATATTACAATAATATTTGTAAACAATACAATCTATGGTATGACAGGCGGACAGATGGCACCTACCTCACTCCCCGGACAGATAACACAGACTACACCTTACGGACGTGACGTTAATTCCGCAGGCTATCCCGTAAGAATATGCGAACTTTTATCATCGCTTGACGGTGTTGCACTTGCTCAGAGAACGGCTGTCGATACGGTAAAGAACGTCAACGAAACCAAAAAGGCAATACGCAAGGCATTTCAGAATCAGATTGACGGAAAGGGCTTTTCAATAGTTGAAGTTCTGTCAACCTGTCCGACAAACTGGGGAATGAACCCGATACAGGCACTCGACTGGCTCAGGGAAAATATGATACCCTACTATCCTCTCGGTGTGTACAAGGACGAAGAGAAAGGAGCCAGACTAAAAAAATGAGCAGAAACTTTGATATATTATTTGCAGGCTTCGGCGGACAGGGCGTTCTTTTTTCGGGAAAGATTGCAGCTTATGCAGGTCTTTATGACGACAAGAACATAACATGGCTGCCCTCATACGGTCCTGAAATGAGAGGCGGTACGGCAAACTGCAGCGTGTGTATTTCAGATGAGCCGATAGGCTCGCCATGTGTGGTATCACCTACTGCATTTGTAGCATTGAACCTTCCGTCATTTCAGAAATTCAAGGACAGCGTGAAAACAGGCGGTACTATGATAGCCGACAGCTCACTTATACCCGAAAAATGTGACAGAACCGACATAAATATATTTTATGTGCCTGCTGCAAAGCTTGCCGCCGAAAACGGTCTTGACGGACTTTCAAATATAATACTTCTCGGAAAGCTTTTCAAGGAAACAGGCTTCTGCACAAGAGAATCCCTCGACAAAGCACTGATACACTGTGTACCCAAAAGCAAGCAGCATCTTTTAGAGCCTAACAAAAGAGCATTACAGCTCGGTATGGACTGTTGATTTATCGGTCTGAGTTTAAACAGCATTGTGTTGCCCCTTATGCCGTTAAAGGTATAAGGGGCAACGTGAGGCGATTGCAGCCGTCAAAAGTGTTCACTTTTGACAAAATTCAAGCGAATGCTTGAATTTTCACGGCGGCATCTGCCGCCGTGGGCTGCAATCGCCTACCCAGAGCGAAGCCGCAGGCTTTGAAAACAGGCTGATATTATTGATGAAACGGAGATAGAAATGTTTGGATTATTTAACAGCGGTTCAATAGAGTATATCGCAGTAGGTCTGGGAAATCCGGGGAAAAAATACGAAAATACCCGACATAATACAGGCTTTATTGCTATAGACAAGATAGCGGAAAAATACGGCTGCAATATAAACAGGCTCAAGTACAATGCCCTTACCGCAGAATGCGTCATAGCAGGGAAAAAGGTACTTCTTATGAAGCCGCAGACCTTTATGAACCTGAGCGGTGAAGCTGTAACTCAGGCTATGAACTTTTACAAGATACCTGCCGAAAAAGTGGTAATAATTTTTGATGACATATCCCTTGACGTAGGAAGAATGAGAATAAGAAGAAAAGGCAGTGACGGCGGACAGAGAGGAGTCCGCAGTATAATAGGGTTGAGCGGAAGCGAAAACTTTCCACGCATAAAGATAGGAATAGGGGAGAAGCCGCATTCGGGCTGGCAGCTTGCCGACTGGGTTCTGTCACGCTTTACAAAGGAAGAAATTGAAACTCTCGATAAGGTTACGGACAATGCGTGTAAAGCACTCGAATATATAGTAAGCGGAAATATTGACAAAGCTATGTCCGAATACAATTCATAAAAAAGAGGTGTCTGATGAAATTTCTCAATAAAATATTGGAAAAACTCCCGGAATATAAGCTTCTGAGAAAAGCCGCAGCGGTAAAAGGAGCATATGCCGTTACAGGACTTTCCGCAGTACATAAGGCACATATAATAAATTCACTCCCGTTTTCGCTAGGAATGGGAGCTTTTGTGGTTGTATCAGATGAACATGAGGCACAGGTTATGCTTAATGACCTTACAGCTATGGGCAGGACGGCATATTTTTATCCTATGAGGGACTTTATATACAAGGATATAAAAAGCCGTTCAAGGGAGTACGAACATCAGAGAATAAACGTACTCTGCAAAATGCTTGAAGACAATGCTGATGTTGTAATCACTACAATAGATGCACTTGCCCAGTACACAATTCCGAAATCCGTACTTAAAAAGGCAGCACTTACGCTCGAAAGCGGAAAGGAAATTTCGATTGACGAGGTTATACAGACGCTTCTTCTCAACGGATACGAAAGATGTGACATAGTAGAGGGTGCAGGACAGTTTGCAAGCCGCGGAGGTATTCTTGACTTATTTATGCCCGATACGGAAAAACCTGTCAGAATAGAATTCTGGGGTGACGAGATTGACACAATCAATACATTCGATACAGAAACTCAAAGAAGAATAGATTATGTTGAAAAAATTACTGTAGTTCCGTCCGTTGAAGTTCTGATAAATGACAAAAAGCGTCTTGCAGAAAAAATAGAAGAAAAAATAAAGCTTTTAAGAGGAAAAGGTTCATCTGATGCAAAGGAAATATTGCACAATGAAGCCGATATGCTTTTGCGGGGAATAGTTCCGGGTTCGGCTGACAAATTCATAAATCTTGTATACGACAAAAAAGCCTCGCTTCTGGATTATGCCGAAAACAGAATGATATTCATATCCGAGCAGACAAAGGTAAAATCAAGGCAGAATTCTTTTTATACTCAGTACAATGGAGAGATAAAGGATAATTTTGCGGCAGGAAGTCTTTGTAAGGGTTTTGAAAGCTACTGTGTTGAAAAATTTGAGGTATGGGACTTTTTCAGCAAAGGTACGGTTGTCTTTCTTGATAATTTTGCACACGGTTCATATGAGCTGAGGCTTAAAGAGCTGATAAACTTTAATGCAAAGAAGCTTTCACTGTGGAGTGGTTCATACAGTGTTCTGAAAGAGGAGCTTGATTCTGATTTTTCAAACGGTATGACGGTTGTTGTTCTTGCAGGAACAGAAAAAAGTGCGGTATCCCTTGAGCAGCAGCTTAGAGAAGACGGTTATCCCGTACAGCTTGTAAAGGATGTGGAAAAGCCGCTTCCCGATAAAATTTATGTAATGGAGGGTGCTTTATCCTCGGGATTTTTATATCCTCAGGCTAAGTTCAGGCTTATTTCACATGGCATAGTTTTCAAAGCCGCAAAAAAGAAGCTTTCAAGACCAAAAAACGCACAGCAGATATACTCACTTGAGGAACTCAGCATAGGCGACTATGTTGTGCATACAAAGTTCGGAATAGGAATATACAGGGGCATAAACAAAATAGAAAAAGACGGAGTTATAAAGGATTATATAACTATACTTTACGCAAAGGACGATGAACTGTACGTACCTGTAACACAGCTTGATATGGTTTCAAAGTATATAGGACCGCAGGAGGATAAAAAAATAAAACTCAGCAGGCTGGGAGGAAACGACTGGGCAAAGGCTAAATCAAGAGTAAGAAGTGCCGTAAAGGATATAGCAAAGGAACTTATCAGACTTTATTCGGAGCGTATGAAGTCCAAAGGATATGCGTTTTCAAAAGATAACGAGTGGCACAGGGACTTTGCTTCTCACTTTGAGTACGAGGAAACAAGCGACCAGCTCCGCTGCATAGACGAGATAACAAACGATATGGAAAGACTTGCACCTATGGACAGACTTTTATGCGGAGATGTAGGCTTCGGAAAAACGGAGGTAGCATTAAGAGCAGCATTCAAGTGTGTAGCTGATTTAAAGCAGTGTGCATTACTTTGTCCCACAACTATTCTTGCGTGGCAGCACTATCAGACCGCTTTGAGAAGATTTGAGGGCTTTGATGTTAAAATAGAACTTCTTTCACGTTTTCGCACACCTGCTCAGCAGGCTGAAATAATCAGGAAGCTTGAGCGCGGCGATATTGATATGGTTATAGGAACGCACAGGCTTATTTCAAAGGATATAAAATTCTGTGATTTAGGGCTTGTCATAATAGACGAGGAACAGCGTTTCGGAGTTGCACAAAAGGAGCGTTTCAAGGAGCTTTGCAGTAATGTAGACGTTCTCACGCTTTCTGCAACACCTATACCGAGAACCCTCAATATGGCTATGAGCGGAATAAGGGATATGTCCGTTCTGGAGGAAGCTCCGCAGGACAGACAGCCTGTACAGACCTATGTAATGGAATATGACCGTGAGGTTATATTTGAAGCAATCAGAAGAGAGCTGAGGAGAGGCGGTCAGGTTTTTTATCTGCACAACAGCGTTGAAACTATAGACAGCTGTGCATTCGGTATATCTGAGGGAATACCCGAAGCTAATGTCGGAGTTGGTCACGGAAAAATGAGCGAACATCAGCTTTCCGAGGTCTGGAGAAAAATGCTGGAGCAGGAAATAAACGTGCTTGTCTGCACTACTATCATAGAAACAGGAGTAGATATTCCCAACGCAAACACCCTGATAATAGATAATGCCGATTATATGGGACTATCACAGCTTCATCAGTTGAGAGGAAGAGTGGGACGTTCTTCAAGACGTGCATATGCCTATTTTACGTTCAGACCAATGAAAGTGCTTACCGAAGTATCAGCCAAAAGACTGGCAGCTATCGAAGAATTTACAGAGTTCGGCAGCGGCTTCAAGATTGCTATGCGTGACCTTGAAATAAGAGGTGCAGGAAACGTACTAGGAGCACAACAGCACGGTCATATGGAAATTGTAGGCTATGATATGTACTTAAAGCTTCTCAATGAGGCCATAAGAGAGGAAAAGGGAGAAGAAACACTTCCGCAGGATATGGAATGTTCCATAGATGTTCCCATACCTGCACACATTCCCGAAAATTACATTCCGTCTTTGAAGCTGAGAATTGCAATGTACAGACGAATTGCGGATATACGCACAAAAGAGGACGCTGCCGATGTAACAGACGAGCTTATAGACAGGTTTGGAGATGTTCCGGCAGCCGTTACGGGACTTATAGATATAGCTCTTATAAGAAGTGCAGCTTCATCTTATGGTGTGTACGAGATAAAGCAGCTCAACGATGCTATGCTTCTATATATTGCCGATGTACGCACTCCCAAGGTTAGCGAGCTTATGGGTAAGCTCGCAGGCAGGGGAATACTCAGGCTTGAAAATAAACCTTATATATATATCAGAACAGATAAATATATACCTGTTCTGAAAATTCTGAATCAAATTTTCAAATGATGTTTTACTTTAAAGAATATGCATGCTATAATCATTACCTGTTAATCAGTATTTTTAAAACGGAGGTTTGTAAAATATTATGAAGAATAAATTATCAGCTTTAGCAGCTTCGCTTTTTGCAGTAACAGGACTTTTTATGTTATCTGTATTTAACTGCTTTGCACTTGGCGATGGAAAAAGCATTATGCCTACAGGTGACAGCAGTACCATAATTGTGGTTATAACCGCTGTACTTATGGTTGCAGCTGTAATTACCATCGTAATTCTTTCAATTAAGAAAAAATAAATGCTTTTTTCAAGGGCAGCAGCTTATTCCGAAAAAGCTGCTGCCCTGTTTTTTATCATAATTTCGTTTTCCGTCTGCGGCTTCACTCAGGGTGAGGCGATTGCAGAACACGGCGGCATTCGCCGCCGTGAAAATTCAAGCAAATGCTTGAATTTCGTCAAAAGCGTGCCGCTTTTGATGTCTGCAATCGCACTGTTGCCGTAAGTATGAGTGGTGGACTGGCAAAATCTCCCGAATAAGAGCATATAAATAAACAGATTTGTTTTGAATATTTATAGTAAAAGGGAGCTGTTCAGAATTGCTGCTTGAATTGTTAAACGGTATGTACATGATATTTATTCTGCATCTTACATCTTCAAATGTATATCCCAAACCTCTGCCGTATGCCGAAGAAAGAAAATATCTTGAACGTGCCGCAAAAGGGGATACGGAAGCAAGAAATATTCTTGTAGAGCATAATCTCAGGCTTGTGGCACATATAGTAAAGAAATATTATTCCGCAGGAACAAATGATTATGATGACTTAATATCCGTAGGTGTAATAGGACTGATAAAAGCAATAAACACATTCGATATAAATAAAGCACAGAGATTAAGCTCATATGCGGCTACCTGCGTTCAGAATGAAATACTAATGATGTTCAGAAGCTCAAAAAAAAGCCGTCAGGACGTATCGCTCAATGAAGCATTTGATACTGACAAGGACGGAAACAAACTGGTACTTATGGACGTAATAGCGGTAAACGATGATATACTTGACAATCTGGACATAAAGCTTAAAAGCGAGGTTTTAGAAAGCTATATAAATGAGGTTCTTGATGAAAGGGAAAAAACTGTAATAGCTCTCAGGTACGGACTTAACGGTGCAGACGAAAGAACACAGAGAGAAATAGCGGATATGCTCAACATATCACGCTCGTATGTGTCAAGAATAGAAACGAAAGCACTTAAAAAGCTTAGAAAAAGATTTGAAAAAGGAAAGTTATAGGCTTTATGCTTTTGCTATTATGTAACTAAATCATTAATTTACAAAGTATATCTTGATTTTAAGTAAGTAAAAGGTTAAAATAATACGGAAACTGAAAAGGGTGATTTTTTATGAACGGTGAAGACGCAAAAGAGCGTATACACTTTTTATCGGAAGAAATTAACTTTCACAATAACTTATACTATAATGAAGATAATCCCGTTATAGAGGACTATGAATATGATAGGCTGCTAAGTGAGCTTGAAAAGCTGGAAAATGAGTTTCCGCAGTTCAGGAGAGAGGATTCGCCTACAAACCGTGTAGGAGGAAAGGCTTCCGAAAAATTTTCTCAGGTAATACATGAGGTACCTATGGAAAGTCTGCACGATTCCTTTTCACATGATGAGCTTAGGGAGTTTGACCGCAAAGTAAGACAAAGCATACAGGGTAAGGTTGAATATGTTGTAGAGCCTAAAATAGACGGTCTGTCAGTGTCGTGTGAGTACGAAAACGGAGTTTTTGTAAGAGGTTCCACGAGAGGTGACGGAGCTGTCGGAGAGGATATTACCGAAAATCTTATGACGATAAAATCACTTCCTAAAAGGCTTAAAAAGCCTGTAGAGTTTCTTGAGGTTCGCGGTGAGGTCTATATGAGCAACGAAAGCTTTATGAAGCTTGTGGAGGAGCAGGAGCTTAACGAAGAAAAAATATCCAAAAATCCACGAAATGCGGCGGCAGGTTCACTAAGACAAAAGGACGCACGTATAACTGCAAAACGTAAGCTTGATATTTTTACTTTCAATATACAGCAAATCAAGGGAGAGGAAATATCAGAGCATAAACAGGCACTTGATTTTCTCAGTAATCTCGGTTTCAGTGTACCCGATACTTACAGGCTTTTTGATAATATAGATGATGTCATTTCCGAAATAGATAAAATCGGCAATACAAGAGGTATTCTGGCATATCAAACAGACGGAGCGGTTGTCAAGGTAAACAGCTTTGAGCAAAGGCGAATACTCGGAAGTACCGCAAAGTTTCCGAAATGGGCGGAGGCCTACAAATATCCGCCAGAAGAAAAGGAAACGAAGCTGCTTGATGTTGAAATAAATGTCGGAAGAACGGGAGCTTTAACTCCTACGGGAATATTTGAACCTGTACTGCTTGCAGGAACAACTGTGAGCAGAGCAACACTCCATAATCAGGACTTTATAAATCAGCTGGGCTTGTGTATAGGCGATACTGTGATTATACGCAAGGCAGGGGAAATAATTCCCGAGGTTGTATCGGTAGCTGCTCACTCTGAAAATTCCGTGCCTTACGTATTGCCGAACATATGCCCCTCATGCGGCGGAGAGGTACACCGTCAGGAGAGTGAGGCCGTTTTAAGGTGCAGCAATCCCGAATGTCCTGCACAGCTTCTTAGAAATCTGATACATTTTGTTTCAAGGGACGCTATGAATATAGACGGCTTGGGCGAAGCTGTTTTAAGACAGCTCGTTGACAGTGGTCTTGTAGCTTCTGCCGCAGATTTGTACAGACTTACAAAAGAGCAGATTATGACGCTTGAAAAGAAAAGAGAAAAATCAGCGGATAATCTTATAAAAGCTATAGAAAAATCAAAGAAGAACCCTTTGTACAGAGTAATATTCGCCCTTGGAATAAGACACGTCGGACAAAAAAATGCAAAGCTTTTATGCGAGGCTATGGGTTCCATTGAAGATATAATGAATTCAGATACTCATACGCTTTCCTCAATAGACGGTTTCGGTGCTGTTATGGCTGAGAGTGTAGCCGAATATTTTTCAAATAAAGAGGGACGTGAAATTGTCGGTACTCTTAAAGAACTTGGAGTTGAAATGAAGCCTGTCGAAAAAAAGCAGGAAGGCGGTATTTTCACAGGAAAAACATTTGTTCTTACAGGAACGCTTCCTACGCTTAAAAGGAATGAAGCTGCTAAAATTATAGAAGATATGGGAGGGAAAACCTCGTCATCAGTTTCAAAAAAGACAGACTATGTTCTTGCAGGTGAGGAAGCAGGAAGCAAGCTTACAAAAGCACAGTCATTAGGGATAAAAATAATATCAGAGGCAGAGTTCTTATCTATGGTTAATAAATAAAACGGAGGTAATTTATGAAAAAGAAAATTGCCGTAGCGTTACTTAGCGTAATTTTGAGTTTATCGGTATTCGGCTGCGGAAACGGAAAAAAAGTATCATCTTCAGGCAGTTCGGCTACTGATGACAGCAGTATTCAGAACGGAGCTTCACAAGGCTCACAGACAACGCCGCAATCATCAGATGTAACATCGTCTGCTCAGGCGGCTTCCGAGAGCACTTCTCAGAACAAGCTTATTGATATAACTGAGGCTTACAAAAACAAGCCTTATACAGATGAATTTGCTCTTGAAAGAATAAACGAGCTTCAATATATAAATGATTACTCTCTTTGCAGACTGGGTTCGTCCGAGCCATCGCCTATATTTTACGAGTCCTTTTATAAGGAAAAGGGAAACTTTAATATAGATATGCAGACGTATACTCATAATCATGACAATGAGAGCGTAAGAAAATATTTTGACAACTATGAGTATTCAAAGCTTGCAAGTGCAGGTGCAATACGTGTCATAGACAGCTTTGCCTATAATGATGAACAAAGCGGAAGAATATTATATTACTGCTATTACACGGTAACTCACTGGAGCGAAAATGAAAATAATGATACCCTTGACTACTACAGGGATTTGATTACAGTAAATAAAAGCGATAATTCAATAACCTTGCAAGGTAAAATAGCAATAAGAACGGGAGTGGAAATTCCCAAGGAAATTTCGGGAACTCACGATTTCCACAATGTAATATAGTCAGACTGAGGTATTCAAACTTAAAAGACCTGACGAGGGTTCTGCCCTTGTCCCACAAGCCGTTGAAAAGGCTTGACCTTAACTTCAGGTTTCTGTTTTTTGTGTACGATGTGTAACGAATATCAAAAAAGGGGATATTTTAAAATGATGAAAAAAATAATTGCGGTATTTCTTATGGCAGTTGTGATATGTACTGCTGCAGGCTGTTCACAAAACGGAAGCGGAGATAATGAGTCAAAAACCGAAGCTTCAAATGCATCGGAACAGTCAACCAAAAGCAGTACTAAAGCAAAAACAGGAAGCGATAAAGTTGATGCAGTATTAAGCAAGCTGAAGGCTGTTGATTTCGGCGGAATTGTCTATGCTGAAAAAGGCGGCATGGAGGTTTTTTCTTACTCAAGCGGTAAGCTTTACAATGATGTTCCGATTAAAATGGATACACCTATGCCTATAGGCTCTGTTTCAAAGCAGTTCTGTGCAGCGGCGGTTATGATTTTGCAGGAAAAAGGTAAACTGAGCGTAAACGATAAACTGGACAAATATTACCCTGAATATAAGGAAGCATCAAAAATTACACTTCATCAAATGCTTTGTCACCGTTCGGGTATTCCGAATTTTGATGAAAATACATTTTTTGAAGATATAACCTATGATCATACGGACGAGGAAAATACAAAAATTATGCTTAAATGGGTATTTGAGCAGCCGCTTCTTTTCGAGCCTGATACGGATTTTACATATTCCAACCTTAATTTTACGCTTTTAAGCAATATTGTTGAGAAAGTATCAGGTGAGAGTTATATTGCTTTTCTGAGAGAGAATATTTTCAAGCCGCTTGGTATGGAGCATACGGGTTCGGTTGATGAGCTGGATTCTTCTCCCGAATGGGCAAAGGGGTTCAGCTATGTGAACGATGATTTTGTACCTGTCGGAAGACAACCGGGACTTTGCAAGGGCGGCGGAGATATTGTTTCCACGGCTTCGGATATGACACTCTGGATGAAGGGACTGTCCTCGGGAAAGGTTGTAAGCGAGGAAAGCTATAAAGCTATGACTTCCGATTATACGAACACTTCCGATAATTACGGATACGGCCTGTATGTAAACTTTGCAGGCGGAGTAGGTCATTTAGGAAGTACAGGGCATTTTACCGCCTGCGACTGCATTGTTGAAAAAGACGGTCTGACAATTTTTATGGCAAGCAACAGCGGTTCGGGTAAAAATATCATAACTAATCAGCTTTTTATACTGTCGTCTGCTTTAAGAGAAAGCTGATATTCTAATAATTTTATGATTTTGTTACCATAAAGTTTAGGGTAAACCTTTTAAAATTCCAAAGTTAGAACATTCGCTTGTTCGGCTTGCGGATTACTATAATACTTCAACTGACTATATTCTCAGCCGGACAAATATAAGCAAGCCCTACTGAATAAATAAAAATCAAAAATAAAACACAGGCACTGAGCTTAATCAAGAGCTTAGGTGCCTGTGTTTTTTTGTCATTTTTCAGACTTAAAATAAAAATATATAAAAGGTTCTATGAAAGGAAAGTTGTCCATATATATTATCAGGAAGAATCAAAGGAGGAATAAAGCTTGTATGGAATAAATAAAAAATATGATGAAAGCTTTGTAAGACGTTTTGATATGTGTGCCTGCGGACTTGGCAGGAGCTTGTCAAGGATACTTCTGAACGTACCCGAAGATGTCAGGTACAGGACGCAGGAGATACAGATACGCAGAGGAAAGCCGCTTATGCTTTACTGCGGCGATGAAAGCTTTTTTGTAAAGGACAGCGGAGCGGCTGTAAAATATGCTTCCGATGATATTGTGAGGATATCGGAGGAGGATATTGACGAATGCTTTCAGAGTATATGCAGGTATTCCGTATATACAAGGCAGGACGAGATAAAAAACGGCTTTGTTACTATGAAAGGAGGTCATCGTGCAGGAATATGCGGAACGGCTGTATATGAAAATAACAGTATGACAGGTGTCAGAAACATATCTTCGATAAACGTGAGAATATCAAAGGAAGTAAGGGGAATATCACGGGAGTTTTTCAGGCTTGCGGGAAGTACTCTGCAAGGTACGCTCATATGCGGTGTACCTTGCAGCGGAAAAACTACTTTACTGCGTGATATAGCAAGGGTAATCTCACTTGAAAAGGGGCTGAAGGTCAGCATTATTGACGAAAGGGGAGAGCTGGGTGGAGGTCTGAGCGGCGAGCTTTGCAACGATACGGGGTTCTGCGATGTTTTCAGCGGCTACAGAAAAGCAGACGGTATGATGCAGGCTGTAAGATGTATGTCGCCCGATGTAATAATATGCGATGAGATAGGCAGTGAAGAGGAGGCATACTGTGTATCGGAGGCTCTCAACAGCGGCGTAACCGTTATAGCATCGGTACACTGCTCAGATGTGAAGGAATTTCTTAAAAAGCCGCAGACGCTCCGCCTTGCCAATACTTCCGCCTTTGAATGTGCTGTGTTCTTATCCGACAGAAGGCATATCGGAAAAATATGCAGTACCGTAAAAATCAAGGAGCTGATGAATTGTGAAAATAACAGGCTGTATACTGATAATACTGAGTACGACAGCGGCAGGCTTCTATATGTCGCTGAGGGCAAAGAAAAGAATACGGCTGTTTGAGGGTCTTGCTTTATTCGCAGGAGGAATTTCGTCTTCCATAAGATACAGTGCGGCAGATATATCAACACTTCTCAGACTGGAAAACAGAGAGGTTCATATAGAATTTATTGACAGGGTATCCGATATGCTTGAAAACGGCGGCAGCCTCAGGGATAGCTGGAGCAGAGCCGTTTCCGAAATATCAGCTTATTCGGGTATAACTGCGGAGGACAGGGATATTATTATTCAGTTCGGAAGCAAGCTCGGAGCTACCGATGTTATCGGACAAACCGAACACTGCGATTATTTCAGACAAAAATTTTTGCTCAGGGCTGAAAAGCTTGAAAAGGAGTATGATTCCAAAGCTAAGCTGTACCGTTCCCTTGGATTTTTCAGCGGACTTTCGGCGGCAGTTGTTCTTATATAGCTCAGACCTTCTGCGTGACAGGCGATTGCAGACCACGGCATTCGCCGTGAATTTAAAGCGGAGCTTTAAATTGGTCAAAAGCGAAGCTTTTGACCGTCTGCAATCGCAGCGTGAGCGAAGCTGAAACTAAAAGCCGCCGAAAAAAATTTAACATTAGGTTGTGAACAATATGGATGTTGATTTGATTTTCAGGATAGCAGCAATAGGAATTATAGTAGCCGTACTCAATCAGGTTCTTATACGGAGCGGTCGAGAGGAACAGGCTATGATGACGACACTGGCAGGGCTTATAGTGGTTCTTCTTATGATAGTACAGCAGATAAGCGGACTGTTCAATACCATAAAGAATTTGTTCGGGCTGTAAGTATGGATATATTCGGAATATGTGTTATGGCGGTAACGGGCTGCATAATAGCTTTGAATCTGAAAGGAACAGTGCCGCAGTATGCTCTTGCAGCCGCACTTGTCAGCGGAACATTGATACTCATATCCGTATGTACGCCGATACCGCATATAATAGAAGAGATAAACAGACTTGCTGCACTTTCGGGAGTAAAGGAGGAGTATGCAAAGATACTTTTCAAAGCGGTAGGCATATGCTTTATAAGTCAGATTTCGGCGGATATATGCAGAGATGCAGGCGAGTCGGCACTTGCAGGAAAAACGGAGCTTGCAGGAAAGATAATGATAATAGTATTGGCACTGCCGCTTATGGAAGAAATACTGGAAACGGCAAAGCTGCTGCTTGGAGGATAAAATTTTGTGCAGGATAGTAAAATTGAAGAAAGCGGTACTCTTTACGCTTATTTTTACGGTGCTTATGTTCTGTACGGCAGTTTCGGCGGGTGCAGAAAACAGTATAAATTCCGACTATGAAGATATATACAACGAAGTATACGGTATTGCAGGGGCGGATACTTTGACAGACGCACTTCCGAATAAAGTAAAAAGGGAGCTTAAAAAGGCAGGGGTGACAGCTCCGAGATGGGAGGAACTTAATTCGCTTTCTTTTTCTGAAATTATGGAAAACATAATAAGCGAGGCAGGAGAACAGTCCGTAACACCGCTGAACAGTCTTGTAAAAATAACGGGAATACTGATAATTGCAGCATTTATAAACAGTATAAAGACAACTGTGGCTTCGGGAGCTTTAACGGGAGTACTTGACTGTGTATCGGTACTTGCGGTAAGTATAGTTCTGATAAGACCGCTGACCGATGTAATAGAATACAGTTCAACCGTGGTAAAGCTTTCTGCGGATTTTATGCTTGTATTTGTTCCCGTTATGGCGGCGGTGATGACGGCTATGGGACAGACTGTGCAGTCGGCAGGAAACTATACTGCGGTTATGGGAGCAGGTACGGCAGTATCTCAGGTTTCGGAGCATATCCTTATACCCTTGCTCAACTCGTTTCTGGGAATATCGGTTGTCAGCGGAATTTCGGAAAAGGTAAGTCTTGACGGCTTCTGCGAGCTTATAAGCAGGATTATAAAATGGGTTCTTACTTTTGTTATGTCGGTATTTACGGCTGTGCTTACAATGCAGAGCATTGTATCGGTATCGGCTGATTCGGCAGGTACGAGAGCTGCAAGATTTGCCATAAGCAGCTTTGTTCCGCTTGTCGGCGGAGCGTTGAGCGAGGCTTATCAGACAGTGAGGGGCTGTATGGGTATGCTGAAATCGGGTGTCGGAGTTTTTGCTATACTTGCAACTGCGGCAATATATCTTCCTGCGGTAATATCCTGCGTGATGTGGCTCATATCACTTAACATAGCAACCGCACTGGCAGGAGTTTTCGATATGGGACGGATAACTGCACTTCTCAGAAGTATAGGTATGGTAATAAATGTACTGATAGCAGTTCTTCTGTGCTGTATGATGATATTTATAATTTCATCTGCGGTTATGCTTATGGTGGGGGGCGGCTGATTATGGCAGAGCTTACGGAATGGGCAGGAGCTGTCTGTGCGGCTGCCGTAATATGTGCGGTTTCGGAAATGCTCCTTCCTGATGGCAGTGTAGCTAAAACCGTAAAGTTTGTACTAGGACTTTTTCTGATAGTTTCGGTTATGCTTCCTCTTGTGAATATGCTGAGGAGCTGTACATTTGATTTTAAAAATATAAGCATACCCGAAAGCAGTACCGATATAGTTCAGAAAACCGACAATCTTAGTATGACTTACGGAAAAAGTATAATACAGAAGCTTGTAAACGACTGTCTTGACGAAAACGGTATCGGATACGAAAAAACAGATGTAATTATGGATAGTTCGGACGGAAAAAGCATAGATATTATAAGGGTATGTATATATATAAGTGCAGACGAGAGAAATTCCCTTGCGGAGATACAAAGGCTTGTAAAGGAAAAAACAGGAATAACACCTGATGTATATGTGAGGTGAGATTTTATATGGAAAGTAAAGGCTGCCAGGATATTTTAACAAGGATAAAACAGTTTACCGCAAAACCCGAATTTGTGAAGATAGCTGTTATAGCAGGATTTGCAGGAATAGCACTTATTTTGTTTTCGGGAATGTTTTCGGGCAAAAAAACTCAGAACGATACAAAAGCTCTGACAGAGGCAGGTCAGACTAAATACATAAGTCTTACCGAGTACGAAAACGAACTTGAACAAAGTCTTGCCGAAATAATAGCTTCCATAGACGGTGCAGGCTCTACAAAGGTTATGCTTACTATGGAAAGTACTGTGGAACAGGTCTTTGCAGAAAATAAAAATATGTCCCGCAACAGCAGCAATAATACAAGACAGCAGTCAGATACGGTGAATAACAGCGATGTTACGGCTCAGAGCAGCTATATAACGCTGGAGCTTTCAGACGGCAGTCAGCAGACTGTTCTGCTCAAGGAGATACAGCCAAGAGTAAGAGGTGTTCTGATTGTATGTTCGGGCGGAGATAATGAGGTGGTCAAGGCAAAAATAACCGATGCAGTGACAAAGACACTGGATATATCATCTTCAAGAGTAAGTGTAGCCGGACTGGCTCAATAAAGGAGGAAAATTTTATATGAAATTAGGAAAAAGACAGCTCATACTTGCAGGACTTATTCTTACACTGGGCGGAGCGGTTTATCTGAACTGGCAGTTTTCGAGTACAGGCGACTTGCTCGAAGGGGCAGACGCTGTAAGCGTATCAAAGGAACTCGGTCAGGCTGAGTTCGTAAACACTACGGGCGATAAAAAAGTCAGCGAAAAAAATCAGAGTACCTTCAAAAGTACTTCAAAAAGTACCGAAAAGACAACCTCACCTTCAAGCGTCAGAACAGATACTGTCAGCAAAGCCGAAAGCCCTTCCGAAAATACTCAGCAGAAAAGCTCCGATGAATATTTTGCAAAGGCAAAAATGAACCGTCAGCAAACTCAGGATAAAATAGCCGAAATGGCTAAGGAAATGCTCCAGTCCTCAGACCAGAGCGAAAGCGTCAAGGCTGAGGCTGTCGCAAAGGCGGCTGAGCTTGCTGCCGTTATGGAGCAGCAGACAAATATTGAAAGTCTGATACAGTCCAAGGGCTTTGATGAATGCCTTGCATTTATACAGAACGGTGAATGCAGCATTGTCGTAAAGGATAACGAGCTTACCTCTGAGGAGGCTATGATAATAAAGGATATAGTTACTGGACAGACGGGAGTTTCTGCCGAAAAAATCAAAATAACCGCCGTTGCCTGAGCGTTCACAGAATAAGACT
>ONDU01000057.1 GCA_900316615.1 uncultured Eubacteriales bacterium
GTTTTTATTGATATGCTGCTTAACGGAGGATCTGAGTTATCTACTCTTTTTCTTGGTGTTGTTAAGAATTATTTACGGTTTATTGTTCCTACTGGTGATAGTAACTTATCTCGTTGTCCGACTGCTCAGTATTGGCTCGATTTTTTAGGTTCGGTTGATAAGGTTTCGTTATTTTTTCCTGATTTTGATTATTCAGAAAGCAGATTAGAAACTTATGTAAAATCACAGCTTTCGGGTTCGTGTGTTACTTTTATTTCTCTTTTTGGCTTTCAGGAGTTTGTTAATCTTATTCTTTCCCGATCTACACTTAAATTGAATCCTAAGCATTTATTTCTATTATCTAAAAATCATATAAATAATGCTACTGATGTTTTAAAAGACGGAATAGAAAAATTTAAAGATACACCATATGAATATAATTGGCTTGGCGGAAGTTTGCTGTAGTTATTGCTCCGGAACTACTTCCGTATTGTTCAATATGCTGTATCTGAATTGCGAGCTGCTGTTTTTTATTTATGCAATATGCTGTATCTGAATTGCGAGCTGCTGTTTTTTATTTATGCAATATGCTGTATCTGAATGCATTGCTGCCACGTGTTTGTTTGTTCAAACTTACAAAAAATAAAAAATAAAAAAACTCTCTCTATAAACACCGAAAGGACACTCCCAAGACGTGCGTAGTCATTTATTTTAAATGCTCTTGTGTTCCAGCTGTTGGAACTGTTGAAATGTTGGTAAACCTGTTGAAAACCTAACAGGTTTTCAATGGGTTTTCAATATTTCAATCAGTTTCAATCGGCTGTAGCTGTTGCTTGGCACAGACTTTTTTTAGCACTAAAAAATGTGATGTTATTTTCAGTTGTGCCAATTGTTGGAATGTTGGAAACCTGTTGTAAACCTAACAGGTTTTCAATGGGTTTTCAATATTTCAATCAATTGTAATTTTGTATTAGTTATTAAAAAATAAATTTAAATGGTGGTTTTATGAACGTTTTTGATGCATATCAATTGTTTATTCAGGAACAGAATTTTCGTGGAAACAGTCCTGAAACGATAAATTATTATAACATTACACTGAATATGTTCATCGATTTTTGCGGACAGGATTTAGATATTGATGATTTAGATGTATTTCTGTTCAAATCGTATCAGCTGCACTTATTGAGTAAAAAAAATTTGAAAAGAGTATCTATCCGTACTTATGCCAGGGCAGTAAAGGTATTTTTACGTTATCTGTATACAGAGGATTTAATAGATATTAAGGTCGATAAGCTTAAACTTATCAAATCAGATAAAGAAGTAATACTGCCGTTATCTGATGTCGAGGTCAGGCAGCTTCTCGGCTGTTTTGATAACAGTTATCTCGGCGAACGTGACAAATTGATATGTATGTTTATGCTGGATTGTGGTTTGCGTCGTGGCGAGGTAGTCAAATTGTGTATATCTGATATTGATTTTGTAAATCATACAATGATCATAAATGGGAAAGGTAGTAAACAACGTGTTGTGCCATATGGTTTGACTGTTCAGAAACAGTTAAAAAAATATTTATCTGTTCGGAGTAAGCGGATATGTAGTTATGATACACTGTTTTTGAATGTAAATCGTGAACCTATAACGTCTAACACAATAAAAATGCTTTTTCAGAGATTGAAAGACAGTTCCAATATTTCAAGGTTATATCCCCATTTATTACGGCATACATTCGCAACCAATTATATTTTAAATGGCGGTAATTTAGAGGTGTTGCGTGTTCTGATGGGGCATAGCTCCATATCTATAACTCAAATTTATTTACATCTTGCTACACAAATGCAGATAGTCAACAGTAATTTTGACAGTCATTTAGACACCTTGACTTAGACACCTTGATTTTTTGCCTTTTGAATTAGTAGCTGGGCTGGCGGGATTCGAACCCACGGGATGACGGAGTCAAAGTCCGTTGCCTTACCGCTTGGCGACAGCCCAGTATATAAAATTAATAAAACAACCGCACAAGGCGGATAACCTGTGCGGTTGTGGTGACCCATCGGAGATTCGAACTCCGGACACCTTGATTAAAAGTCAAGTGCTCTGCCAACTGAGCTAATGGATCATAATGGGGTGGATAGTCGGATTCGAACCGACGGTCTCCAGTGCCACAAACTGGCGCTTTAACCAACTAAGCTATACCCACCATATATGGCGCGCCAGAAGGGACTCGAACCCCTGACCTACTGCTTAGAAGGCAGTTGCTCTATCCAGCTGAGCTACTGGCGCAAGCAGCCCCGAAAAGCCTCGGGACATAAATGGAGCGGATGATGGGAATCGAACCCACACGATCAGCTTGGAAGGCTGAAGTTCTACCACTAAACTACATCCGCATAAAAAATAAATCATATTCAAATTTCATCTTCAAGCGACGATAGTTATTTTATCAAAAAGTGATTATATTGTCAATAGTTTTTTCAAAAAATCTTTTCAGAACAGCATAATTTTTTTGAAATTACAGATATTTGCACTTGAATATGGTTATTACATGTAAGTTTGAATATTAGTATTGTACATTTTTTTTATGAATTATTTGTTAAATATATTAATATACAAATTTAAATTTAATTGATATAATATGAATGATAACTTTTGCATACCAATATGTGTGCAAAATGTATGGCACTTTTTAAAAAGGAGAGGATTTTAAGAGATGAATGAGAAGAAAAGTTTTAGCAGAAAAGCAATATCCTTGGCTCTTACAGTTGCAATGACATCTACCATGACCATATGTGCAGCCGTACCGGATGCTTCTGCTGCAACAGCAAACACGGCAGTCTCAAATGCCGTTGTAACTTCAGCAAGCTCAGGCAAGGATGCCTCCACTTTTTCGTGGGACAACGCAACCGTATATTTCCTGCTTACAGACCGCTTCTATAATGGCGACACAAGCAATGACCACTCATACGGCAGAGGTCTTACAAAAAGCGGAAGTGCAGCAAGCTATGACCAGTACGGAGCTTTTCAGGGCGGTGACTTCGCAGGTATAACCAAAAAAATCAATGACGGTTATTTTGATGACCTCGGAGTTAATGCCATATGGCTCTCAGCACCGTATGAGCAGGTTCACGGCTACTGTGTAGGTACAGACGGCGACAGCTTCGCCCACTATTCCTATCACGGCTACTATGTGCTTGACTATACCGAATCTGATAAAAACTTCGGTACAAAAGCAGAGTTCAAAACAATGGTTGACACCGCTCATCAGCACGGTATCAGAATAGTAATGGATATAGTTATGAACCATGCAGGCTACAACACCATGCAGGATATGAGTGAGTACAGCTTCGGTGAACTCAAGAGTGGCTGGGACAATTACTACTATGCACACAGCAACATCAATAACACAAGCTACCATGGCTTTATCAACTATGATGCAAGTGCTTCCGCATGGGGCAAATGGTGGGGTGCTGACTGGATTCGCTGCGGCTTGACAGGATATACTCAGGGCGGCGGTGATGATATTACCAGAACGCTGGACGGACTTCCCGACTTTAAAACAGGCGATTCATCAAAGGTAGGTATTCCTACAATTCTTAAAACAAAATGGGGCAAGGAAGGCACACTGAGTGCGAAAACTTCCAAATATGCAAGCTCTGACACAGTAACAGGCTATATTTCAACATGGCTTGCAGAGTGGGTAAGAGAATACGGTGTAGACGGTTTCCGCTGCGATACAGCCAAGCACGTTGAAAAAAGTGCTTGGGGACAGCTCAAAACAAAGTGCGTTGCAGCTCTTAAGGAGTGGAAGCAGGCTAACCCTGCAAAGGCTCTTGACAACGCTGACTTCTGGATGACAGGTGAGGATTTCGGACATACTGTAGGCAAAGACGATTACTATACAACAGGCGGCTTTGATTCAATGATTAACTTTGAATTTGCTCCCGCTGTAAACCGCAGCAACATTCCCGCTGCAAGCTCTGTAGAAAGTACATACAGCAGATATGCCAGCTCTATAAACAATGACAAGAGCTTCAACGTACTCAGCTATATTTCTTCACACGATACGGTTCTTGCAGCAGGCGACAGAAAGTATGCAGGTTCGTTTATGCTTATGCTCCCCGGTGCAGTTCAGATTTATTATGGTGATGAAACAAACAGACCTCTCGTACAGAGCAATTACGCAAGCATTTCTCCCGGTGCAGGACATCAGTTCAGAAGCTTTATGAACTGGAACAGTGCAGACAGTGCTACGCTTGCTCACTGGCAGAAGGTTGGTCAGTTCCGTAACAACCACGTTGCAGTAGGTGCAGGTCAGCACAACCTTATATCCTCCTACAGCAGCAGCACAGGCTATACATTCTCAAGAACCTATGATGACGGCGAGGTTTCAGATGCAATAGTTGCTACACTGTTTGCACAGGCAAATACTTCAATCGCTGTTGACGTTTCTTCGGTATGGTCAAACGGAACTGTTGTTACAAACGCTTATGACGGCACAACAGCTACAGTTACAAACGGCAAGGCTACATTCAACAGCGGTGCTAACGGAACTATCCTTATAGAGGGACCTCAGTCAGCTATCTCTGTTTCACTCACAAGCTCAACAGGAAGCAATTCCTTTGACAACACATGCACACTTACACTCAACCTTAAGGGTGCAAGCTCCGCTAAGGTTAAGATTGACAATGCATCGGCAATAACAGTTCAGAACGGCGGAACATTCACAATCGGTGCAAATACTGCCGCAGGCGGCACAGTAAACGTAACAGTAACAGCTACAGACGGAAGTGAAACTGTAGAAAAAACTTTTGTATACAGCAAGAACGACCCTAATGCAGTTGTAAAGGTTTATTTTGATAACTCATCATATAAGTGGAATGCCGTATACGCATACATTTATGATGAAAGCGGTGCTTCCGTAGTTCAGAACGGAGCTTGGCCCGGCGTTGCTATGACAAACAATACTTCATTGGGTCTGTATGAGCTTGAGGTTCCCAAAAATCTCTGGGGTTCATCGGCAAAGGTTATATTTGCCGAAAGCAAGGACGCTGTAGCAAACAGATACCCCGCAGATAAAGAACCCGGCTTATCGCTTGGCGGTAAATCGCACAAGTTCTCGGCAGGCAATACATGGGAGGTTTACACACCCGAAAATCCCACCCAGCCTACACAGAAGCCTACTGATAAGCCTACTCAGAAGCCTACAACAGCAACCTCCGGCAACACCATTACTATCCTGCTTGGTGATGTAAACAAGGACGGCAAGATTTCCATAGCTGATGTTCTCTACGTTCAGAGGGCTATGATTAAGACTATAACTCTTTCAAATGAGCAGAAGCTCCGTGCAGATGCCAACAAGGACGGCAAAATTACAGTAGCTGATATAACACTTCTGTTAAGGTATCAGGTTGGTTACAGCAACAGCTACGGTATCGGAACAAAAATAACGGTTGATAAGAATAAGACAGTTACTATCTAAGATGCTTACATTCCTTTCTGCATTATAAAAAAGCAGCAGTCCCCGACCTTAAGGGTTGGGGGCTGTTGCTTTTGCTCATTAAGAGTACAAATTTCAGAGCAAGGAAAATTTAAACATATAGTTAAGCAGTTGTATACACAATATTGTAAGTAACGATGATTTTTAAAAATCTTGTATTATTTATTGCAAACGGCAGATAAATTGTGCTAGAATAAAGTAAAAACAATAAATCATAAAGAGAGGGAGAGTATAATGGACATACAGTATTTATTGTTTTTGCAGGATTTCAGAAATGCAATCGGTGACGCTTTAACTCCGTTTATGGAAATGGTTTCAAGCTTTGCAGTCACCTATCTGCTTATGCTTCCTGTGTTCATCTATTGGTGCTTCAGCAAGAAAAACGGACTGTACATTTTAGCGTCCTATTATGTTACGGTAGCTGTAAACGCAGTTGTTAAACTGACCTTCTGTGTTTACCGTCCGTGGATACGTGATGCGAGAGTACTGCCCGCAGGAGACTCTATAAAGACGGCAACGGGATATTCCTTCCCCAGCGGTCACACCGCAACGGCTGCACCCATTTACGGCGGTATTGCAGTAACGGCATGGGATAAGAAGGCTTTACGCTGGCTTTCGGTTATCGGAGTAATCTGCATACTTATTACAGGCTTTTCAAGAAACTATCTCGGCGTTCACACACCGCAGGACGTATTCATTGCCATATGCGAGGGCGTGCTTGCACTTATATTGATGAACCGCTTATTCAGTTATCTTGAAAAAAATCCCGAAAAAGAATATATTTTTCTCGGCATCGGATTTGTTGCGGCTTGGTTAGGCATTATCTATATCACGTTCAAGGGCTATCCTATGGACTATTCCGCAGACGGCAAGCTTATTGTTGACCCTCAGAAGATGATGAATGACGGCTACGGCGACTTAGGCAAGCTTATGGGCTTCTGTGCGGCACGCTTTATCGACAAGAAATGGATTAAGTTCAAGCCCTTGGAGCTGAATGCAAAAAGTGTTGTTATATGCTTGATAGGTCTGATTCCTATGTGGGCTATTATCAATTACGTAAAAGCTCCCGTAGTAGAATTACTCGGCGGACATTGGGGAAAGCTGGTTTATGCAGTTATTCTTGTAATGTATTGTCTTGTCGTTTATCCTCTTGTTATAAAGCTGATTGGCAGGCTTACGGCTAAAAAGGCACAATAAAATGAAAGAATTAATAAAAAGGAACAGATTGATATGACATATGTATTTATAGGAATAGCAGTAGCTGTAGTTGTGGGAATAATTATTTTTACCGTAATGCGTAACAACGCTATAAACAAAAATGGTATTGAAACAGATGCGGTAGTATCAAGAATTGACGAGGATACCAGCAGTGACGGTGACGGAAGTATCAGCACAACATATACCTACTATGTAACCTATCAGACAGAGGACGGTGCGATTGTAGAGGCTAAGCTCGGAAAAGCACCTCACAATATCCGTCAGGGTATGCAGCTCAGAATCAAGTATCTTCCTGAAAAACCCAAGTATGTAATAGCTGTAAAGTAAAACAAGCAAAAAATAATTAAGGAAAATTATAGCCTGCTCCCGGTACAAAAACATTGTTTTTGTACCGGGAGCAGGTGCTTTATAAGCTTCCGTTTAAAATTGAAGAAACGTTGTAATTAATCAGCTTTTTAAACATATGACCGTATGTTGACACTGTCATATGTTTGTGTTATTATTACACTGCATATGACTAAAGTATAATAGGTTAAAAAGTTTTAAAGTGAAAAAAGCATAAACTGAAAATTTGTTATAATAATATTCTATGTAAAAATTTTATGTGAGGAGTGTCCTTCAGTTGAATATTACAGAGAAAAGCTTTACAGAGGAAATATATGCAAAAAATATAAGGGAGGAGAATATAAGTAAAATTCTTGTTGATACGCTTATAGAAAAAGGCTTGAAAATATCCTCGGCGGAAAGCTGTACGGGAGGGCTTGTAAGCAAAAAAATAACGGATATTTCAGGCTCGTCAGCGGTATTTGACTGCGGTGTATGCTCGTATTCAAACGGAATAAAGGAAAAGCTGCTAGGTGTTGAGAAAAATGTGCTTGATACTCTGGGAGCAGTCAGTGAAGAAACCGCAGTACAGATGGCAAGAGGAATAAAAGCAGTGTCGGGAAGTGATATTGCTGTTTCCACTACAGGCATAGCGGGCCCTTCGGGAGGTACGGAAGAGAAGCCTGTAGGACTGGTTTATATAGGCGTTGCGTGTAGGAACGGAAGCTGCTTTGCTGTAAGGGCGTTGCTCAACGAAAGTGGCAACAACGACCGTTCACGCATAAGGGAGCTTGCTGCGGACTGTGCATTGTACCTTGCCTATAAGGAAATTACAGAATGATTTTCTGAATTTATCCGATTTTAGGCGACAGCAGCATAATGCCTGTGTCAATTCAGGAAAATATCAATATAATGTTAATGTCACAAAGTATAAACATATACATTTAAGGTAAAAATATTATTGTAATCGGTTACAATAAATTTACGGAGAGTGAAAAAGGTGAACATTAAACGTGGTGATATTTTCTATGCGGATTTAAGTCCCGTTGTAGGTTCTGAGCAGGGCGGAATAAGACCTGTTCTTATAGTACAGAATGATGTGGGCAATAAATTCAGTCCTACCGTAATAGCAGCGGCGATTACAAGCCAGCAGTCAAAGGCAAAGCTTCCCACTCACATACAGCTTGAAGCACAGGAATGCGGACTGATGAAGGATTCTGTTGTACTGCTTGAGCAGATAAGAACTATAGATAAAAAAAGGCTTAAGGAAAAAATGGGTTGTCTGGATTCGGCGGCTATGAATATGGTAAACAGAGCTATAACAATAAGTTTCGGACTTGTCAGGCAGCAAAGTCCTGCATAGGCTACATACGGTAGCCTATGCGGCATGTGCGTGGAGCGGCACTGTGCAGATTTATTTGCACAGTGCCGCTCCTGCTGTTTCGACAGCGTTGTCTTTAGCAACATATTTTCCGTGTTCCGTGATATGTGCGATTATTATTCTGTCTGACGTACTGTTCAGGGCATATTCCTCGGCGGTAACTCTTATATAAGCGGATATTTTTGTACCGTTGGTTATAAGCAGAAAATATGTGCCGTTATAGAGTATTATGCTGCTGCTGTACCGTACCGGGCGGCAGGCGTACAGCTTCTCCAAGGCACAAAGAATATCCTCACAGCTTTCAAAGGAGAAAATTCTTTGAAACGGATTCCTCCGCAGTATTCTGAATTTTTTCCCCCTGAAGCTCTTTTCCTTTAGCGTTATAAGTATGAAGCACCCTCCCGAATATGGAATGGCTTCGATTAAAAAAACAGGGTCGGGAGTAATTCTGAAGCCTGTCTGCTGCTGAGCAATATATATAAGCCGTCTGAGAGCAGTTCTGCCTTCCTCGCTGTCTGCACGGAGGGTACTGTATTTAATTTGAAGCTCTTCCATATCACCGCTGCAAAGCTCTATAAGTACACGGCGTTCATCAATCAGTTCTATATTCATAAAGACCTTATCTGCCCTTTCCGAATTTACTTTATATTTATATAATATTAATGGTACATACTGTGTGCAATATAAAATTTCTGGTTGGAAAAAAGTTTTCTTTAAAAGTGTCGTTTTTAAGGAAAATTTTGAAGAAATAAAAATATTTTATAAACATATTATAAAAACACTTGCAATTTTATACAAATTTATGTAAAGTATTATTATGGATTTGCAGTTATCCATAATATTATGAATGATAACGGAGGAATGAAAAAATGCCGCAATGGTTAAAGGATACTGTATTTTATGAAATTTACCCTCAGTCCTTCTACGACAGCAACGGTGACGGTATAGGGGATATAAACGGAATTATACAAAAACTTGATTATATAAAAGGTCTGGGCTGCAACGCAATATGGATGAACCCCTGTTATGATTCGCCCTTTATGGACGCAGGCTATGACGTTCGTGACTATAAAAAGGTTGCTCCCAGATACGGAACAAACGAGGACTTGGAAAGGCTCTTTAAAATCGCTCACGAAAAGGATATGAAAATCCTGCTCGACCTTGTTCCCGGACATACTTCCGATACTCACGAGTGGTTCGCAAAGAGCAAGCAGCCTGTTGAGAGTGAATATTCAAACAGATACATATGGACAAAATCAGTATGGGACGCTCCTCCCAACTACCGTATGATGGTTGGCATTACGGACAGGGACGGAAATTATATGGTAAACTATTTCTGCTCGCAGCCTGCACTGAATTACGGCTTCCACGATATTACACACCCTGAGTGGCAGCTCCCTTGTGACCACCCCGACTGTCTTGCAACCGTTGAGGCACTTAAAGATATTATGCGTTTCTGGCTGGACAAGGGCTGTGACGGCTTCCGAGTTGATATGGCAGACTCTTTGGTTAAGAACGATGACGAAAAGGTTGCTACCGCAAGAATATGGAAGGGTATAAGAAAAATGCTCGATGAGGAATATCCCGAAGCGGCTCTTGTATCGGAATGGTGCAACCCTGTACGCTCACTTTACAAGGGCGGTTTCCATATGGATTTTTACCTCGACCACCGCGGAAACGGTTACAGCACACTGTTCAGGTATCTTGTGGACGG
>ONDU01000005.1 GCA_900316615.1 uncultured Eubacteriales bacterium
ACCTATACCAAACTTTTTAACCAAAATTATTAAAAAGCTGAAAACTACCGTTGAGGATAAAACCGAATAAGCACGAAACAGCCCTTGAACTTCTGATTAAATGTCAATTGCTCAAGGGCTTAATTTTATGCCAAAAATGTCAGTTGTTCAAGTTTTTATATATAACTTATGTAACCTAATTCTTCTGTTCCTATATCTGTCAGTACAGCTTTAAGCTCGGGATAGGGCATTGTATATCGCTGTGACAAATATCTGAGCGATGCACCAAGTTCTCCGTCAGGTCCGCCGTACTGAGAAGATATTATCTTAGCCATTTTTGCGTTAGGTTTCTTTATGCTTATAGGATATTGCAATTTTTTTTCGTATTGCCACATTTTTTATCACTGCTCCTCGTTTGATGATTTATTTTCCCAAGGCCACGGTGCGTTTATCCACTGCCATTTCCTTGTGCTGTCAGCGTCAGATGTAAGAGGTCCGAATTTTTTTTCATACTCTTTTCTAAGCTGTTCAGCCTTTTCTCTGTATTCATTTGCTTTTTCAAGTATTTCAAAGTTATTAGGGTGAGTATTCAGAAACAGCTCCAAATCTGTTGCGGCAAATTCTGCTGTGGCTAATTTTCTTATTAATATTTCACGTTCTGTCATTTCTTATCTGCACACTCCTTAAACGGCTTGTTCAGAACAGGAAACATTGTTCCTGCTACAAAGCCTTGCTCTTTTGAATAGAGCTTATCGTCATTCTGAAACGGTACATAAGCCATAGCTACAGCTGGATCTTTCGGAATAGGGGAAAGCTCATTTATTCTTTCATTGAAGATGTATATTTCATCTGTCATTTATACAATTCTCCTTTCGTTGTTCTTCCGTGTTTTGATAAGCCAAAGGCTTATCCTATATTATGCCTGATATGGTGTTTCTGTTAATATTTTTTGTGATTTTGCGATATATGTTAAGTTCATTCTACGAATAACTTTCGGTTTTGCCAATCATGCAGAGGCAGACTTAAAAAAACAGTATGCTTTTTATAAATTTAACGAAATTCCTTGAAATTTCGTTTAGGACATTGGTTAGAAACAAGCTGCAATCAACAAAGCTGACAGAACTGCAACAAAAAATCCCACTGACTTTCCGAAAGCTCAGTGGGATTTTTTGAAGTTATGTTAAAAGAAGTGACTGTTATTATCATTTTTAATAATAAATTTTCTGATAAAGTTGAGGTAAATGGTTATCAGTGAGGTAAATGCATAATCAAAAATTATAAATACGATTATGCCCGCTGCAAGGAACAGTAGTGGTAAGTTTATTCTGCCTATATTAAATTCATCGGAAGGTATTCCTAATACTGTGACCGCACAGAAATAAAACAGACAAGCCGCCGTACAAAATAAAGCAATCTTTGCCGTTATCTGTAAAATATGATTTTTAATTCGGCTTTCCATTAATTGCTTTGCTATCGGATAATAACCGAAGAACACTGCATAAAGCAAGGCGGCTTCCTTATCGGGAACTATAAGAAACGAAAGCACGCTTACCGAAAGATATACGCAAAAAGCATACTTGTTGCCGGCTTCTATCACAGCAGCAGCACATATTATTCCTGCAAGTGCCGGAGCTGAGTAAGAGGAAAACGGAATTATCGATGAAATTATCAAAATTACCACGGAAGCAGCACTTATTATACCGCAGAGGGCTGTACAAAAAATTCTTTTATTATGCATAATATTCCGTCAGCAGCAGGCTATAAGGTCGCCGCCCATACATTCACAGCAGGTATCGGCACAGCAGAGAGTGGTACATGCAGTACATGAATTACACCCGGAACAACAGCCTCCGTATCTGCCGTTATCATATTGATTTGTATTATAGCCTGAATATCTTCCCTGACGCTCCATTTCTATTTTTATAAGAGCGGCACGAAACTCATCATTATCAGGCTCCATATTGCACGCACGGCTGAAATTTTCGTATGCCTGTTCCGTCCAGCCCTTTCTGTAAAGTATTGTTCCTTTAAGAAAATACCATTCTGCATCTCTCATATCCGAAGGAACTCCGCTCAATATCTGGTCGGCATCGGCAATTCGTCCCTGTCTTATCATCATACGCACGTCTTTATATTTGGCGTTCCCCTTTGATGAGCTGCTGCTGTAACTGCTTTGGTAGCCTGCGTAATCTCCGTTTTGATAACTTCCGCTGTAGCCTGTATAAGCTCCGCTTTGATAACCGGCTTTATTATAATTATAGCTGCTGCTTTCACGCCGTGTTTTTTTTATTTCGTCGTATGCCTGATTGATTTCCTGCATTTTTTCCGTAGCCAGGTCTGCAAGAGGATTGTCTGTATAGTTATCAGGATGATATTTTTTTGCAAGATTTTTATATGCCTTTGATATTTCATCATCAGTAGCATAGGGAGATACTCCTAAAACTTTATACGGGTCACTCATATTTTTCTCTCCTGTTTATTTATAACGGAAGCTTATTTTTTGGATTTTTCTTTTTTATCGAAGATAATTTTTTTCTGCATATGTCCAAGCCCCATATTTATTATGTTGTCACAAACAGCCTTAAAGCTTTTTATTTCCATAAGGCTGTACGCCGCAGATACTCTTGCCGTTACAAGGTTTATAACCTCGTTCATGTACAAGGCTGTCTCCTTATAGGAAAGCTGCCTGTTTTTAACTGATATTACAAAAGGATTGAAGCTATTGTTTTTTATATCCTTTTCATAATCATCGGCGGCATCCATAAGGTATATCCATTTTCCGAGAAAATAACCGAACTCTCCGAAAACAAGCCGTTCCTCTTCGGTATTCGCAATTATAAGCATAAGCTTTTTAAGCATTACGGCAGTAGGCTCGGCTGCCTCGTCCAAAGACGGATTTTCTGACTGTTCGGCAACCGCCTGAGATATATTAAGCTGTTTTACCGCATCGGCAATCTCGGGATATTTTTTTTCAGCTTTTTTCAGTGGTCTTTTAAAAAAGAGCTTTATAAAACGTACTGCTAGTGATTTGAAGAATTTACTGTCCCTGATTGTATCCTCAAGCTTATAGTACACAGAGGATACGGTAACTGCCGCCGCAAGATTTAAATGACTGCTGCCGCTTTTGCAGTAAGAACATTTTTTCAGCGGATTGAATACACAGCGTTTTTTATATATGCCCTCGCATTCTCCCGCAAGTGCCATAGCAAGTATCGAATAACAGGTACAGTCATAGCTTAGTGCAAGCCTTGCAAATATTCCGTATTCCTCTCCGAGTTTTTTACAAAGACCGCAGTAAACACTCTTGTATATCTCAAAATCCTTTATCATAAGATAAGGCTTGTACGGCTGCAAATACCCGAACATACTACACCTCTTAATCTGCTTTGAAATATATTTTAATATATTTTAATATTGCTATTGATTAATTTATTGTAAATTTTCTTACAATATAATGAAAATATTTCTGTATGACTGATAATTACGCTCAAACTCAGGCTGAGGCGATTGCAGACATCAAAAGACACAGTCTTTTGATAATTAAAACGGCAAGCCGTTTTAATTGCTTGCGGACAAGTCCGCAAGGGTCTGCAATCGCCTCAGTGAATTTGTCGGCTTCGTAATATGGCGTAATTATTATTCTGTTATAATTTCTCCGTCAATATTTCCTGTAAGACCTGCTGCGTTAGCCTCGTCCGTATCCAGGTGTGCAGCTGGAGCAAAGTTGGGACTTACTCTTATTACAACATCTCCGAATATCAAAGCTCTTTCTGTTCCGTTTATTTTCAGGGAAACTATCTGCTTGTCCTGTACTCCGAACTCCTCAGCAGTTTTGGGGTCAAGATGGATATGTCTTTTGGCTGCTATAACACCCTTGCTTATCTCAACCTCACCTTTCGGTCCTATGAGCTTGCAGCCGGGAGTACCTTCAATATCTCCTGACTCTCTTACAGGAGCGGGTATGCCTATTTTTCTTGCGTCCGAAAGTGAAAGCTCAACCTGGCTGTCCTTTCTTACAGGACCGAGAATTGTCATTTTGAATTCTCCCTTTGCTCCTACTACAGTTACCTTTTCCTCACAGGCAAACTGTCCGGGCTGTGACAAATCCTTTTTCTTTGTAAGCTCTGCACCTTCTCCGAAAAGCTTTTCAAGTACATCCTGCGAAACATGAAGATGTCTTGCTGAGGTTTCAACCATTACTGTTTTACTCATTGTTAAATACCACCATTCAAATTATATTTTTAAAATTCAAGCATATACAGCCTTAGACTATATTTTACAACTTTACAAATTTAAATTCAACCTTTTTGGAGAATTTATTGAATTATTACAGTCCTGAATTTTTATCGCTGAAAAATTTTCAGAAAAAATAATTCACAAAAAGCATAAAAATGCTGTATGAATATTGAAATAAATAATACAAATGATATACTTGATGTGACAGTTATTTATAAAAAGGAGGGTTATATATGACGAAAGATATAAATGAAATGATTGCATATATTACAGAGTTTTATGAAAGTGCAGGCTTCGGTGATTTTTATAATAACGTACTGAAAAAAATGTCATACGAGGATATATGCAGTCTTTACGAAGAAACTTATATCTGTGCAGAAGAAATACAGTAAAATTAACTTTAGGGCATAAACTGTTGCTTTAAAGCTTATTTTGATATATAATAATCCCATAAAACAAAACGGAGGGATTTGCCATTATGTCGGAAAAGGGCTTTAAGTTTTCGGTTATTATGCCCGTTTTTAATGTTGAAAAATATATACGTAAATCTGTGGACAGTGTTTTAAAGCAGACTTATCAGAATATTGAGGTGTTGCTTGTAGATGACGGTTCAACAGATAACTGTCCGAAAATCTGCGATGATTATGCGGAGCTTGACAGCAGAGTAAGGGTAATACATAAAAAGAACGGTGGTCTCTCTGATGCGAGAAATTTCGGAATAGATGCTGCGAGCGGTGACTATGTAGTATTCTTAGACAGCGATGACTACTGGTCTTCAGATACCGCCCTTGAAAAAGCTGCACGAAAGCTTGAAATGGAAAAAAGCGATGTTATGCTGTTCTTTTTTAAATATCTTTTTGAGGACGAAAATAACAGGATAACCGAGTACAACAGCGAATTTGAAAAAATCGAAATAAATATGGAAAGCAAGAAAACTCAGCTTACTGACCTGATAAAAAACAATATATACATATCCTCTGCATGGGCGAAAATTATAAAGCGTCAGCTCTTTAAGGATAACGACCTTTATTTTGTCAAGGGCGTTTATTCCGAGGATATAGAATGGAGTGCAAGGCTTATGATGTATGCAAGCTCTTTTTCCGTTCTTAACGAAAGCTTCTATATATATATACAGCGTGGTACTTCTATCGCACACAGCCTGAGAAGAAAAAATATAGTTGACGCTAAAAACAATGTAATGAAAGCTCTTGCTATGGCTGACAGTATAGACGAGGAACTTAAAGAGGCTTTTATGAACTACATCTCATATCAGTATATTACTGTACTTAATGTTTCCTGTGTATGCAAGGACGATATAAGAGATGAAATCAGGGATATGAAAAATTATACCTATCTGCTTGACTATCACTGGAATCCGAAGGTCAAAAAGATATATATGTTCAATAAAATTTTCGGATTCAGTATGATGATGAAGTTGCTCAGCTTCTACATAAGAAAGGTAAGGTGAGCAAAAAGCTATGGTTGATCTGACGGTTTTTACTCCTGCCTATAACAGAGCAGATTTGCTTCCTAGGCTGTACGAATCACTAAAAAAACAAACCTCAAAGAATTTCAAGTGGCTTATCATAGATGACGGTTCTACAGACAATACAGCGGAGCTTGTACAGGAATGGAAAAATAAAACCTCCGATTTTGAAATAAATTATGTATATAAGAAAAACGGCGGTCTGCATACAGCCTACAACGAGGCTATAGCAAGACTTGATACTGAGCTTGCCGTATGCATAGACTCCGATGACTATATGCCCGATGACGCAGTACAGCTTATAACCGACTTCTGGCAAAATAACGGGAGTGATGAGTTCGGCGGTATAACAGGTCTTGATATGCGTGAAAATGGTGATATAATAGGCGGTCTTCTGCCCGACAGGAAAACAATAAACCTTATAGGGCTGCTTACAGAAAAATACAACATACCTAATGCCGACAGAAAGCACGTTGTCCGAAGTGACTTATATAAAAGTGTTGCTCCTATGACTGTATACGAAAATGAAAAGAACTTCAATCCGCACTATATGCACCTGCAGATAAGTATGAATTATGATTTCCTCATTCTCAACAAGCCTCTTTGTGTTGTCGAATATCAGGACGGTGGTATGACAAACAATATGATAAGGCAGTATTATACAAGTCCGAACAGCTTCGCACAAATCAGGAGGCTTTATCTGTCCTTTGAGAATACTCCTTTTATGTTCAAATTCAGAAACAGTGTACACTATGTGTCAAGCTGTATACTCTCCAAACAGAAAAATATCATAAAAAATACACCTGCAAGGCTGTATGCCGTTATAGCCCTTATACCCGGCTTTCTTCTGAGCCGGTACATAAAATTCAAGTACAAAAAAATGTACGGCAATAAGTAAGCTTACACGGTCTGAGAGTGTACAGGCGATTGCACACGAGGCGGCGTTTGCCGCCTCGTGTCCGTCAAGTATTACTTGACGGCTAGCCTGAAGCTTTGCTTCAGGCTATGCAATCGCAGCTATGCCATGCTTGACGTTTAAGCCTTAAAATAATATAATAAGCATTGTATTTTACTTGTACGGAGGGAGAAAGTATGAGTTTGAATTATAAAAATATTTTTTCGTATTTAATTTCTGCAATAATGCTTTGCACAATGACGGCTGCGAAAGCTTCGGCTGCCGACTGGAGCAGCTTCAGAGGAAATTCCGAGAACAATGCTGCAGTATCATACAGAACACCTGAAAATGCTGATGAAGCCGTTATGTACTGGTCTTTAAAAAAGGGGGAAAGCTTTGAAAGCAGTTCAATAGGTTCACCGATTATAGCTGACGGCTGCATTGTATTTTGCAGCGGAAATACTCTCTGCAAAGCAGACAGATACAGCGGAGAAATTCTTGCACAGACTGAGATGTACGGAAATTCAGGCTACAATATTATTTCTCCTACATATGCAGACGGAATGATTTTTGTAGGACTTTCAAATGCAACTATACAGGCGTTCAATGCTGATACAATGGAATCCGTATGGATTTACAGGGATGAGCTTGGCGGTCAGTCCAACAGCCCGATAGTATACAATAACGGACATATATATACAGGCTTCTGGAATACCGAAACATCAGACGCAAACTATGTATGCATATCCGTTTCTGACGATAATCCCAAAAGCGGTCTTGAAGAAAAAACGGCTGTATGGAAGCATACTCAAAAGGGCGGTTTTTATTGGTCGGGAGCGTATGTAAACGACAGCTTTGTACTGATAGGAACCTGTGATGGTGAACAGGGGTTCAGGTCGGAAACATCAAGCCTGATTTCGTTTAATCCTCTTACGGGGGATATTATAGACAGGATAGACAATCTCAGAGGTGATATATGCTCATCTGTAGTTTACGATAAATACGGAACTGACAGATATTATTTCACCTCTAAGGGAGGCAGCTTTTACAGCGTTGAGGTTAATGCGGACGGTACGTTCAGAAAATCATCTGACGGCGAAAAGGGATATGCCCTTAAATCAATCAGCCTTTATAATATGAATATGCAAGAAAAATCAATGAGTACCTCTACTCCTGTTATATACAACGGACGTGCATATATCGGAGTATGCGGTAGCTCACAGTTTAAAATGTACAGCGGACACTGCATTTCTGTAATTGACCTTGAAAGTATGAGTATAGCATACAATGTTCCTACAAAGGGTTATCCGCAGGTCAGCGGACTTCTGAGTACAGCTTATACCGACAGCGACGGTTACTCATACATATACTTTATAGATAACTATATTCCCGGACAGTTAAGAGTAATAAGGGATAAAAAGGGATTAAGCCATGCAGCGGACGGAGTTAGTGAAAAATATATGTCCGAAGGAAAATACGTTACAGCAGAAAACTGTGCTCCCGTACTCTTTACACCCTCGGGAGAGGAAGCACAGTATGCTATAAGCAGTCCTATAGCCGATGAAGAGGGAACATTATATTTTAAAAATGACTCGTCAAATATAATGGCTGTCGGAAGCAGTATAGAAAGTATAGAGGTAGTAAAGCAGCCTGACAAGCTTGTATATAAAGAGGGGGAAATTTTTGACAAAAGCGATATAAGGGTTATAGCTAAGCTCAAAAACGGTCTTTCCAGAGATATTACCGATTACGTAAGTTTTTCCAATGAGGAGCTTACGCTTTATGACACAGATATAACTCTGAGATATGATATTGTAAGATACCATGATATTTTCGATGCTGAAAACGGCAATCAATGCGGAGTTGAAGTTCCTCCTTACTTTGCCTATGTTGATATTACTGTCATTTCAGAAGAAGATTATAACTCATCAGAAGCGGTTTGTCAGCTTATTGAAGGCATAGGTGAGGTTTCGCTTGAAAGCGGAAAAGCAATACAGCTTGCAAGACTTTCATATGACGGACTTGATGCACAGTTAAAGGAATGCATCAATAATTACAATACCTTGGTAAATGCAGAAAATGAGTATTTTTCAATTTCGGATGTTTACGAAAAAATAAGAAACATAGGCGAGGTATCATCTGAAAGCCTAAATACTATAACAAAAGCACGGGAAAGCTATAACAGTCTTACCGGTACGCAGAAAAATAAAATAACAAACTACAGCGAGCTTGAAAAGGCAGAGCGTCTGTTTGCTGAGCTTTCGGAAGACGTTACGGAAGCAACAATGCCGTCGGAACAGGCTACAGCATCACAGAAAGAAACTTTTTCCGATAAGAACAGTACTTGTCCCTCAGCAGGTTTTTCAACAAACGAAGCTAAAAGTGATGATTCAAAGCTTCAGTCTTTGTCAGGCAGAATTTATGTTGATACAGGAAATACTTCCTCTGCGGCAGTATGTACGATAAGCATAGTTGTTTTGTCAGCGGCGATTATCTCATCTGTTCTTTCGGCAGGAAGAAAGCGTTTACGCAGATAATTACGATAATATTACTCAGCTTGAGCGAACGCAGCGGCGGTTGCAGCCCACGGCAGCGAAAGCTGCCGTAAAGCTTCGGGTTTTTCCCGAAGCGGTCAAAAGCAAATGCTTTTGACGGGCTGCAACCGCCGTACCTGAGCGTAAACGGAGGTTATGTATGAAATTTTCAATGAAGCTTTCATCAAAGCTGATACCTGCTTTTTTACTTGCAGTATTTACACTAAGCGGAATATGGGGAATAAGTGTTCAGAAAAGGCAGCTGCCGCAAAGTTTTACAGCTGACAAAAGCAGCTATTCTCAAAAAAGAATTTATAAAGAAAAAACAGGTACTTCTGAACCTGAAAAAGAATACGGCTTTAAATACAGCAATACGGAAAGTATTACTGATAGTTTGGCAGCAACTGAAAAATACGAAAAAAAATCAGTAAAAGATAAAAAGGAAAATTCTTCATCAAATTCAGATATTTCAGATACAGAGCATTCATCATACACGCAAAATCGCAGTACAAGTCATTTAACGCAACAAAAAAGAACAAGCTCCGAAAGCGGTACATATTTGGAGTTACAGGAAAACGAAAAATTTTCTCCCGAAACCAGAGAGCTTAAGAAAAATAGTGAAACCGTTTATTTCAGAACAACCATAAAGGATAAAGAAACCGTCAGAAGCAGAAGCTATGAATTTGAGATACATCATCTGAACAATGAGCTTAAGGTAAGAAAAGAAAGCGTAAGCATAAACGGGGGAAAGGCTGAACACTTTAAAGGAAAGGTTCTGCTTGAAGAAGGAAAGAACATAATACGTATTTATGCAGAGTATACAGACAAAAGCGGCAAAAAGATTTCAGTTTACAGCGACTATACGGTATATGTAAGCCTCGGAGATATTGTCATTGTTACAACGCTTAAAAACGGAAGCTCGGTAAATGAAAATAAAATAAGCTTTGAAGCATATGCAATGCTTGACAGCGAACGCTTTTCTGTAACGGCAGACTGCAACGGAAAGGTTATCGAACAAATATCGGGAAAATACACCGCAGTTCTTTCAAAGGGTGATAACAAAATAAATATCCTTGCTCAAAGGAACGGCAGAAGCAAAAGAGAAGAAATTCTTATAAAATGCAGTGCAGGCGGAGAGCTTGGAATATATACAGACCTTAAAAATTCCGAAATAAACGAAAGTTATTACAGCTTTACGGCAAGAGTGCTGAACGGTACGGAAAATGCAAAAATCTCAGTAATATTCAACGGAAAAACAATAACCTCCGATAATCAGCTTTATACAGTAAGGCTGAACACTGGAAGCAATAGTATCCGCATAAAGGCTTCCGATAAATCCGAAAACGGAGAAAAAAAAGTAATAAATGAAGTATATGAGATAAAATATGTTCCATTGTCAACGCCTGAAACTGCACCGAAGCTTTCATACTGCAACATAAGCGATGGAACTCAGGTGAGAGGAAATACGTTTACGCTGAATATAAAATCCGAGGATTTTAAGGGAAACAGAATTTATTATGATAAAATAAAGGTTTCCCTCAACGGAACAGTTTATCCGTATTCATGGGTATCCGAATATACAAGCTATCTTCTTTATCTTGGCAGCGGAGCAAATACTCTTAATATAAGAATATATGACAGTGACGGAAGATATTCAGACTATATGTATACTATAAACTGTAAATATGCGGCAGACGGCGAAAAAATCGGACTGTTTACGCTCAATATTGACGCAAATGTTCTCGGTATAGGCGATATAGTCAAAAATGCTTCTGTAGAAATAAGACAGGGCGAAAATGCGGCAGGTGCGGTTGTACGCTTTCTTGAAGAAAACGGCTACGACTTTTCAAACGGCGGAAGTATTGAACAGGGCTTTTATCTTGCAAAAATATCAAGGCACGGGATAGCTGCAAACGTAAATATTCCATCAGAACTAAGAAGCTTTATAGACAACGACCATCTTGTATGGACAAACCAGAGCAGCAGCGACAGCATAGGTGAAAATGATTACTGTCAGGGTTCGGGCTGGATGTTCAGTGTAAACGGTATATTTTCGGGTACGAGCCTTTCTGACGTAATGCTGAATGACGGAGATGCTTTTAAATTAAGATATACTCTTGCCTACGGAAAGGATATAGGAGGATATGCCGTATCGTCAGACGGTACAAGGAAAAACTATGAAAAGATATGGTGAGAAGTTATGGTAAAATATTTTAAATTTGCGGCAGCCATTGTTTTAAGCTTAACCGTTATTTTTCAAAGCATAGTTTTATCAGGAGCAGAGCATAAAAATTACGGAAACAACGAAATAAAAATAGTTATAGAAAGCTTAATTGACTGGAAAAAAAGATGCGTAAAATCAGATGCTTCAGATAATATTCTTTTTAATGGTGAATTTTTAAAGTCGGCAGGAACTACCGACTGCGACTGGTATGCGATAGCCTTGGGTAGAACAGGAGCAGAGGACGATTATTTTTCCTTTATATCGGTACTGAAAAATAAAATAAAAAAGGATTTTTTTGAGAACGGCAAAAGAAAAAAGGGGATTAAAGCAACTGATTTTCAGCGTACAGTGCTTGCACTTCTTTCCGTGGGAGGAAATCCTTACGATGATGATATACGTCTGATTGACAAGGGAATATGTGATTTTTCATTGGAGGAGCTGGGCAGGCAGGGCTTAAACGCCTATATATGGGAGCTTATTGCATTGGACAGTATGAATTACAAAATTCCCGAAAGCTGTACTCTGACGAGAAAATCAATAATAACCGAAATATTGAAGTATCAGCGTTCGGATGGTGCATTCGGACTGAAAAAGGGAGAGTTTGACGTTGATATTACCGCTATGGCATTACAGGCACTTTCGCCTTACCGCATATTTGAGGATAAGTACAGCATTATTTCTGCCGATAACGAAAAGATAACGCTCACCGTAAAACAATCTGTTGACAAAGCCTTGGAAATTCTTTCGGAAAATCAGAAAACGGACGGAAGCTTTGGCTCATCTGACGGAAGCACATGCGAAAGTACTGCTCAGGTTATTACTGCTCTTTGTGCATTGGAGACAGACCCTTTATCCGACAATCGCTTTATTAAAAACGGAAATACCTCACTCGACGGTATTATGCAGTACAGAATGAAAGACGGCGGTTTTTCCCATAAATCCGAAAAAAATACTTCCTCTGACAGTAAAGCGGGCGAACAGGCTATGACGGCTTTCTGTGCTTTTTACAGGCTTGAAAACGGAATGAAATTTATCTATAATATGGGAAATAAAACCGAAGATGAAAAAAATACACGTTTTCTTGACGAAAGTATTTATAAAACTGAAAGTGCAAACGGCTTTGTTATAAATATTTTCAGTAAAAAACCGGGGATACAAAAAATAATTTTCACTGAAAGCGATTTTAAAGAATACAGCTTACTTCCTGATACGCTTACAACTGAAAATTATGAAGTTGTTGTAAGACTTTATGAGAAAATCAAAAATGCAGACAATAAAAGCGATTATCCCGAAAATCTTGAAGCAGGGCTTAAAGCAAAAAAAGAAGCCATAGAAAAAATTCAGAACGAAATTGACAGTATAAATACTCAGATTGCGGATAATATCTATGCCAAGGATGAACTGACATATGATGACGCTTCACTTATAGATGATATTTTAGAAAAAACAAAACGGCTCAGTGAATACGATAAAAAACGAATTCTTAACATAGACAGTCTGATGATTTACCACGAAGAGTTAACGCACCGAAAGCGTTCAAAAATTATTTATGTCGTAACGGCGGCAGCGGTAATTTTACTTGCCGCATACCTGATTCTCAGGCATTTCAAAAACAAAAAGCTTAACTGAGCTTTCTGCTGTGTCATACCTTGCTGATGTCTTTGACGGGCGATTGCAGACCCCTGCGAGAATTCGCAGGCATTTTAAGAGCTTTGCTCTTAAAATATAAAAAAACGCAGTTTTTTTATGTCTGCAATCGCCCTGCCAGGGCTGTCAGCCAAACCTGAAAAAATAAGTTGTTATCGGAGAAATTATTATGTCAGACAAAGTACAGTCTATATTGAAGGAAGTAAAGAAAGCGGTTATCGGAAAGGATGATATTGTAAAAAAAGTATTTGCGGCAATTCTTTCGGGAGGTCACATACTGCTTGAGGATGTACCGGGAGTAGGAAAAACAACTCTGGCACTTTCCTTCGGCAAGGCACTGGGACTTGACTGCAGGCGTGTGCAGTTTACGTCAGACACAATGCCGTCAGATATAACAGGCTTTTCGGTATACAGCAGGTCAGGCGGCAGGCTTGAGTATCAGCAGGGCTGTGTAATGACAAACCTGCTTCTTGCCGATGAAATAAACAGAGCCTCAAGCAAAACGCAGAGTGCTTTACTGGAGGTTATGGAAGAAAAGCAGGTTACTGTAGACGGTATAACTCATAAGCTTCCGTCACCGTTCATTGTAATAGCAACGCAGAATCCGACAGGCTCTGCCGGAACACAGTTATTGCCTAATTCTCAGCTTGACAGGTTTATGATA
This sequence comes from uncultured Eubacteriales bacterium, assembly GCA_900316615.1. Lineage (GTDB taxonomy): Bacteria > Bacillota > Clostridia > Oscillospirales > Acutalibacteraceae > CAG-964. The sequence continues at coordinate 13,666 of ONDU01000005.1, forward strand.
AGGCTTAAAATGGGCTATCCCGAATTTGAGGGTCAGGTAAATATACTAAAGGAATACAGCAGGGGAAACAGCTCAAAACAGATTTGCTCCGTAACAGACAGGGAAGAGCTTATCGGACTTCAGAAGAAAGCCGACAGTGTTTTCACAGATGACAGCATATATGAGTATGTTGTAAGGCTTGCAGATGAAACAAGAAGCTCTCCGCTTATAGAGCTTGGAATAAGTCCGAGAGGAGCTATAGCTATATGCAGAATGGCAAAAGCTCAGGCTTACATAAGCGGCAGAGATTACGTTATACCCGAAGATATAGCTGAAATTTTTTCCGATACTTCGGCTCACCGCATAATTTTAAGCAGAAAGGCACGTCTTTCGGATAAAAAGCCGTCTGATATACTGGGCGATATTCTCAAAAGTACACAGCCGCCCTCCATAAAAAAAGGAACTGATTTCTTATGATTTTAATGTGGATAATATGGACGGCAATTTTCACATTGTTAATTCTTTCGGGAATTTTTGCAGAAAATTCTGTAATTCTTTTTACAGCTGCTGCATTTGTCCTGCTTACATTGTTATCCGTCATAATTAACAGGATTGCAGGACACAGAATTTCCGTGACGTTTTCTTTTCCCGACAACGTACAAAAAAATACCGACCTGAGCGGAACCGTAAACCTTTATAATAACAGTAAATTTATATCATACGGAGCGTCTGAGCTGTATATAAAAATTCAGAATATGCTTACAGGTGAAGCTGTAAGCCGTAAAATAAAACTGCCGTTGGCTGCAAACGAAATTTCAAGTGCGTATTTATGCCTTAAAAGCCGTAACTGTGGAATGATTTCTGTAAGCGTGGAAAAGCTCAGATTATACGACTATACAGGACTGACCTTTAAAACCGTAAGTCCTGATTTTCAGTGTAAAATACCCGTACTTCCTGATTTGACTGACACCAAAAAACAAATTGAAATCATTAATGCTTCATATGGCTTTCATGAAGATTATAAATCATATTCTCCGTATTTAAGCGGTGACGATATGAGCGAGGTTTTCGGGCTTTGCGATTATTCCGAGGGCGACAGTCTGAAATCAATAAACTATAAGCTCAGTGCGAAGCATAACAGACTTATAGTCAAAAAGGGAAGCTTGCCTGCGGAAAATTCACTGCTTATAATTTTTGATAACATTATTTCGGATAAATTGGTCAACAGTCCCGATTTAATATCGCTTGCAGCTGAGATTTTTATATCTCTAAGTCAGGATTTAACCGAAAAAAATATCACTTACAATGCATTATGGGCTTCGGAAAACGGCAACTTCCACGAAAGCGAAAAAATAGAAAATGATGACGATGCCGCAGTTCTGGTAAACAGAATTTTAAGTGCAGGCTTTGTAAAATCAGACGCTTCAATATCGGAGTTGGTAAATTTTGATGAGATGAATTATTCGGCTGTAATTATGGTTACTGCCGGGAGAGAAAATTTATCGTTGAACAATGAAGCGTTTACGATAATAAACGTAAACGCTTATTATAAAAACGGGGAGGAGAGGGAAAGGTGAAAAAAAACAGCGATTGTGCAGGATTAACTGTATCATTAAATCCCAAAATCACTGAATACAATGTATTTGGTGCCGTATGGTATGCTATGCTTTCTACGCTGTTTTCTTTTGGTTTTGTAATGGCTGTGTCAGAAATCAGCGGTACGGAATTTATGGCTTTGGTAACGGCAGTCACTGCGGTTTTTCTCTCTTTTTCGATATTTTTTATACGTCTTGTTAATAAAATAAGCAGAGCTTATTTTATTTTACCTCTTTTTTTTGTTTTGCTGTTATCCGTTACATTCAACGAAGATATAAACAAAGGTTTTGCAAGTGTGTATAACGGATTTATCAAATGCCTGAGTTGTTCGGACGGAAATGTTTTCCTTAAGCTCTATGCCGAAAACGTATCAGCCTTTAGTGTTACCATATTTTTTGAGCTTGTCTGTGCGGCTGTCTGTCTTATAATATCGCTCTCTATAATAACAGGTGATGTCTTTGTTCCGCTCCTTATGCTGCTGTGCATAACCGTTTTCGGTATATACACAGGTGTTACTTCCGCACCGGGCATTGTTTTTATGATGACTTCAGCCTTTGTCTTGACCTTAAAGCTTCTGACTGCCACAAAATCCGAATACGAAAACAAGTATTCACTTTCCGTTAAGCTTATTATTATGATACCCTTGTTTCTGACGTTATGTGCAGGTACATTTGCTTTTAATTCTTGCGAAAACAATTTTGCTTCACAAATAAAGGAAGGTATTGTCAAAAAAACCGAGGCTTTAAGATATGGCGGAAGCAATGCTTTACCTGAGGGCGATTTTTCAAAAATAAACAGGCTTTCATCAGACGGAAAGGAAATGCTCAGAGTTGTTATGAACAAGCCCCAGTCATATTATCTGAGAGGTTTTGTTGGCGGTGATTATTCCGAAAAGGGCTGGAAAAGCAGAGAGTATAAAAAAATCTATGATTATTCCGATATGTTTTATGTGCTTCATCAAAACAATTTTTACGGACAGGGTCAGATTTCACTCCTTTGCAGCAATCTGTACGGCGTATTCGGTGACAACAGGATAATTGTTAAAAATACAGGTGGCTGCCGAAAATATCTTTATGCCCCTTATGAAGCTGACTTTCAAAAAAGCAGTCTTTTTGACAATAACAGCCTTAATGACTGCGGTATATTATCGGACGGCTTTTTCGGAGAAAAAAATTATACATACTTTGCATATGACAATAAAGTTAAAAATTACAGCTCTCTTGAAAATGAACTCTATACCGAAAATTACAAAGATAAATATTCAGACTATATGAACAGTGAAAAACATTACAGGGATTTTGTTTACAAAAATTATCTTGATATACCCGAGAATACAAGGAACGTTTTAAAATCAGTTCTGGGAAGCTATCAGGAAAATGAGCGTATACCTTACGGAACAGCAAAACGAAATATTCTTAATGTATTGTATACAGCAGAATACTCTGAGGAAGCAAATTATCTGTATGACGGGAAAAAAGATATTATATCGGAATTTTTGCAGGAAACAAAAAAGGGAAACAGCGTACATTTTGCCTCAGCGGCAGCACTTATGCTGAGATATTACGGAATACCCTCAAGATACGCTGAGGGCTATGCCATAACTCCCGACGATACCGAAAAGCTTAGAAGCAATACTGAAATAATCATAACGGACAGTCACGCTCATATGTGGGCTGAATATTACTGCGACGGTATAGGCTGGCTTCCGTTTGAAGCTGTTCCTCAATATATGGGAATTATGCAGGACGATAATCCTGAAGATGGTTTTTCGTCTTATAAAAGCTCTTCGGAAAAAAACGGCAGTTCCTCCGAAAAATCCAAATCTGACAGCAAAAACACAGAGGATACCGAAAACAGCTATGCTCAGCCTGAGATTAAAATAAATACGTTTTTGAATGTTGTATGCGTTATTATTTTGTCAGCTTTAATGCTTTTGATTTTGTACATAATTTTTATTCTGAACAAAAAAAGAGCGGCTCTTTCAAAAAAGCTGCAAGGCTTTGAAAACAGAGATAATAATATTGCTGCTGTAAGCCTTTTCCTGTATTCTGTAGATTTACTTAAAATTACAGGCGTTATTGAAAATTATGACAATATATATTTTACTGAAAATCAGTGCGTAAAAGAACTGACTGAGGCTTACGGGGATATGTATACAAAAGCCTACAGGGTGTTTTTAAAGGCAAGGTTCAGCAAGCATAAAATATCAGATGATGAAAAACATTATGTTGAGCTTTTTAAAAATGAAGCCGTCACAAGAATTAAGAACAGCAGAAACAGACTGCAGCTTATTAAGGACAAGTATGTAAGCTTTTTGTACATATGAATTTTGTACCCTGTGCATAATTCATCAGGCGATTGCAGCCGAAAAATACCCCCTGTGCCGTTTTAAAGTATCGGCACAGGGGGTATTGGAATTTGGAGAAATACAGGCTTAATGATTTTTTGATATTTTCCTGACATATTCTGCCGAGTACTCATCTGCTATCCTCTACTAGTCAAAGATGGCTGTGCTATATATAAAATTTCAGACGTTTTATTAAGAGAGCCTGTCTCACGGATAACCGTTACATATCTTAGCTGCTGTCGCCGCCCTTACCTCTTAAACCGACTACAATACGATATTTTACAAGCTCCTTTACAATGCTATCCAAATATTTTTCTGAAATTTCCTGCCGCTCGGCAATATCTTTTAACTTAATTTAAGCCTGAATAAAAAATGCCTGAATCAATTTCAAGCTTCTTGACAATATGTGATATTGGGAGTAAAATTGAAACGTTATTTCGTTAAATATGCTATACGAGGAGAATTGCTATGAAGTGGACAGGCTTGAATGAGCTTAGAGAAAAATATTTATCTTTTTTTGAAAGTAAGGGACATTTGCGTTTGCCGAGTTTTTCGCTTGTACCGAAGGACGACAAAAGCTTACTGCTTATAAATTCGGGTATGGCTCCCATGAAGAAGTACTTTACGGGAGAAATTACTCCTCCCAGAAAAAGAGTTACAACGTGTCAGAAATGTATCCGTACACCTGATATTGAGCGTGTAGGAATAACCGCACGTCACGGTACATTTTTTGAGATGCTGGGAAATTTCTCTTTCGGGGATTATTTCAAGCATGAGGCTACTGCATGGGCTTGGGAGTTTTTTACAAAGGTACTTGAAATTCCTGATGAAAAGCTTTATGTTTCCGTTTACGAGAAGGACGACGAAGCATATGACATATGGACAAAGGAAATAGGTGTTGACCCGTCTCATATGGTACACCTTGGAAAAGAGGATAATTTCTGGGAACACGGCTCAGGCCCCTGCGGCCCCTGCTCTGAAATTTACTTTGACAGAGGTCCCGACAAGGGCTGCGGAAGCCCCGACTGTGCAGTAGGCTGTGAGTGCGACAGATATGTTGAGGTCTGGAATCTCGTTTTCACACAGTTTGAGAATGACGGAAACGGAAACTATACTCCTCTTGACCACCCTAATATAGATACAGGAATGGGACTTGAGCGTCTTGCCTGCGTTATGCAGAACGTTGACAATCTCTTTCTGGTTGATACGGTCAAAGGAATTATGGACAAGGTTATTGAGATTGTCGGTATAAATTACGGCGATAACGAAAAGTCAGATATTTCCCTGCGTGTAATAACCGACCATATAAGGAGTACCACCTTTATGATAAGTGACGGTGTTATGCCTTCAAACGAGGGAAAGGGCTATGTTTTGAGAAGACTGTTAAGACGTGCTTCAAGACACGGAAAGCTCTTAGGCTATAATAAACCTTTCCTCTATAAGGTTGCTGAAGAAGTTATCAGGTGCAGCAGGGACGCATATCCCGAGCTTGCCGAAAAACACGACCTTATAATTGAAGTTATCAAAAAGGAAGAAGAGCTTTTCGTAAAGACAATAGATTTGGGTATGAATATACTCAACGAAATCATCAACAAAAAGGATATAAGGGAGCTTTCGGGAGAAAGTGCCTTTAAGCTCAACGATACATATGGTTTCCCCATAGATCTTACAAGGGAAATCCTTGCCGAAAGAGGCATAAAGATAGATGAAAACAGATACCTTGAGCTTCTTGCAGAGCAGAAGAGAAGAGCAAGAAATGCCCGTAAGAACGCAGGTGCAGAGGCTTGGCTCAGCGATAATACCGACCTTACGGATTTGCAGAAAACCGTATTTACAGGATATGATACACTCGCTGACAGCGGCAAGGTTCTTGCATTGATAAAGGACGGGGAAAGAACGCAAAATGCTTCCGCAGGGGAGAAAATCGCAATCGTTCTGGACAAAACACCTTTTTATGCCGAAAGCGGCGGTCAGGTAGGCGACGCAGGTACGGCTAAAAGCGATAAATGTGAGCTTGAAATTTTCAATACCGTAAAGGATCAAACAGGCTGTTTTGTTCATTATGCGGAGATAACAGACGGTTTTCTTTCAGTAGGAGATACGCTCTCGTGCGAGGTCGACAGGAGATTCAGGGAAAATGTTATGAGAAACCATACAGGTGCTCATATACTTCAGGCTGCACTGCGTAAGGTTCTGGGAAATCACTGCGAACAGGCAGGTCAGCTTGTAAACGAAAAAAGAGTAAGATTTGACTTTACTCATTTTTCCGCACTCAAGCCTCTGGAAATTGCTCAGATAGAAAGACTTTGCAACGATGAAATACTCAAGGCTGTTCCTGTGGAAACAATGGAAATGCCTGTTGAAGAAGCCAAGAAAATGGGTGCAATGGCTCTTTTCGGAGAAAAATACGGTGATATTGTCCGTGTTGTAAAAGCAGGGGATTTTTCAACGGAGCTTTGCGGTGGTACTCACGTTTCAAATACAGGTCAGATAGGTATGTTCAAGATACTTTCCGAAACCTCGGTTGCTTCCGGTGTAAGAAGAATTGAAGCCGTTACAGGTATGAATTCTGTTTTGGAATATAATAAGCTTCTTTTTAACGTTTCACAGATGGTAGGCATACTCAAAATAAATAATCAGCACGAATTTATCAAGGGTGCAGAACATATAGCTTCCCTTATGAAATCTAAAGACAACGAAATAGCAGAGCTTAAAAATAAGCTTGCTTCAAGCTCTTTAGACAGCGTAATGAACAGTGCAAAGCAGATAAACTCATTTAAGGTTATGAGTGCAAAATTAAAAGATGCTGATGCCAACGTTATCCGCTCAATCTGTTCAAACGTAATAGATAAAGAACCCGATGCTGTTCTTGTTGTGGCGAGTGTTACGGACGGCAAGGCTACAATCGCATGTGCCTGCGGTAAAAATGCACGCAGCAACGGTGCTGCCGCAGGAAAAATCGTAAAGGCTGTAGCTCAGCTTGCAGGCGGAAACGGCGGCGGAAAGCCCGATATTGCTATGGCAGGTGCAAAAGATATCAGCAAAATTGATACGGCTTTGTCAAAGCTTACCGAAATAGTTGAATCTTTGTAATTTACCCGAAGTAAGGTTCAGTTCAAAACCTATGGCTTCACTCATGCGGCGATTGCAGACATTCAAATACTTTGTATTTGAACTGGAGAAATTGCTTTCAAGCAATTTCTCTGCTCGTGAACGCAGTCACGAGCGTCTGCAATCGCCGCATATTTGGTGTACATCAAACCGACAAAAAATAATTTTTTGTTTAAAAGTAACGGAAATAAAATATATATTATGAATCTCATTGACAATTTTTTAACAATCTTATATAATATAATTAGTGGTAGATGTAACTGTTTGCTGCTTAACAATATTCAGTCGTTTCTTTTTACGCAGGCATAAAAGCTATTGTGCCTGAACGGGGTAAAAAATAACAACATTATTTATAAGGAGACTGTAATTATGGCAAATCAAGAAGAAATAAAGGTTCCCGAGATTATCCAGACAGTAGAAGATTTACAGGCCAAAATGGAAGCAATGAGAAAAGCTCAGAAAATATTCTCAACCTATTCTCAGGAGCAGGTAGATAAAATTTTCAAGGCAGCAGCTGTAGCAGCTAACAAAATGCGTATTCCCCTTGCGAAAATGGCTGTTGAGGAAACAGGTATGGGAATTGTTGAAGATAAGGTTATCAAGAACAATTACGCTGCTGAGCATATTTACAATGCTTATAAATTTGAAAAGACATGCGGAGTTATAGAGGAAAATCCTGCATACGGCACAAAGGTTATTGCAGAACCTCTCGGACTTATCGCAGCAGTTATCCCTACAACAAACCCTACGTCAACAGCTATCTTCAAGGCACTTATCTGCCTTAAGACAAGAAATGCTATCATAATCAGCCCTCACCCCCGTGCAAAGAAGTCAACCATAGCAGCAGCAAAAATCGTTCTTGATGCTGCTGTTGAGGCAGGTGCACCTGAGGGAATAATCGGCTGGATAGATGTTCCCTCACTTGAGCTTACAAACGAAGTTATGAAAAGCTCCGATACAATTCTTGCTACAGGCGGTCCCGGAATGGTAAGGGCAGCTTATTCTTCAGGAAAACCCGCTCTCGGTGTTGGTGCAGGAAACACACCGGTTATTATAGACGAAACAGCAGATATTCAGATGGCTGTATATTCAATAATTCATTCAAAAACATTCGACAATGGTATGATTTGTGCTTCTGAGCAGTCTGTAACAGTTCTCAGCAGCATATATGACAGGGTTAAGGAAGAGTTCAAAAAGAGAGGCTGTTACTTCCTTGAAGGTGAAGAGCTTGACAAGGTAAGAAAGACAATACTTATAAACGGCTCACTCAATGCAAGAATAGTAGGTCAGAAAGCCCACACTATCGCAAAGCTTGCAGGTGTTGAAGTTCCCGAAGATACAAAGGTTCTTATCGGTGAGGTAGAATCCGTTGATATTTCAGAGGAATTTGCTCATGAAAAGCTTTCTCCCGTACTTGCAATGTACAAAGCTGAAACCTTTGACGAGGCTATCGCAAAGGCTGAGGTTCTCGTTGCTGACGGCGGCTACGGTCATACTGCTTCTCTATATATTCACCCCGCAGAAAAAGAAAAAATGGCTAAGCATCAGGAAGCTATGAAAGCTTGCCGTATACTTGTAAACACACCTTCTTCATTCGGCGGCATAGGTGACCTCTATAACTTTAACCTTGCTCCCTCGCTTACACTCGGCTGCGGCTCTTGGGGCGGCAACTCCGTATCCGAAAACGTTGGCATAAAACACCTCATTAACAGAAAAACCGTTGCTGAGAGGAGAGAAAATATGCTTTGGTTCAGAGCACCTCAGAAAGTTTACTTTAAGAAAGGCTGTATGCCTGTTGCTCTTGATGAGCTTGGAACAATTATGCATAAGAAAAGGGCATTTATCGTAACAGATCAGTTCCTTTACAAAAACGGTTATGTTTCACCTATTGAAGAAAAGCTCGATATGATGGGCATTGAGCATACATGCTTCTATAATGTTCAGCCTGACCCTACTCTTGCTTCCGCTAAAGAGGGTGCAGAGCAGATGAGACTGTTCGAGCCTGATGTTATAATCGCAATGGGCGGCGGTTCAGCTATGGACGCAGGTAAGATTATGTGGGTTCTTTACGAGCACCCCGATGCTGACTTCCTCGATATGGCTATGAGATTTATAGACATACGCAAGAGAGTTTATACATTCCCCGAAATGGGTCAGAAGGCTACTTTTGTTGCTGTTCCTACATCTTCGGGTACAGGCTCAGAGGTTACTCCTTTTGCCGTTATTACAGACGAGAAAACAGGTCAGAAGTACCCTCTTGCAGATTACCAGCTTCTTCCCAATATGGCTATCATTGATGTTGACAATATGATGAACCAGCCCAAAGGTCTTACAAGTGCTTCCGGTATAGATGCTCTTACTCATGCTCTTGAGGCATATGCTTCTGTTATGGCTACAGATTATACTGACGGTCTTGCTCTCAAGGCTATGAAGAATATTTTCAAATATCTGCCTTCTGCTTACGAGAATGGTGCTAAAGACCCTATCGCAAGAGAAAAAATGGCTGATGCTTCAACTATGGCAGGTATGGCTTTCGCAAATGCATTTCTTGGTGTATGTCACTCTATGGCTCATAAGCTTGGTGCTTATCATCACCTTCCCCACGGTGTTGCAAATGCGTTGCTTATAACAATGATTATGAAGTATAACGCATGTCCTTCTCCCGAAAAGATGGGAACATTCTCACAGTATCAGTACCCCCATACACTTGAAAGATACTGCGAATGTGCTAATTTCTGCGGAGTATTCGGAAGCACTGACGAGGAAACTCTCGATTTGTTTATTCAGAAGATTGAAGAGCTTAAAGCAAGAGTTGGCATTAAAAAGACCATTGCTGAGTATGGTATAAGCGAAGAAAGCTTCCTTGCTACGCTTGACGAAATGTCAGAAATGGCATTCGATGACCAGTGTACAGGTGCTAACCCCAGATATCCGTTGATTTCGGAAATCAAGGAAATGTATCTGAAAGCTTATTACGGAGAATAATATATAAAATAACACGTTCAACGGCTGTCCTGAATCGGTTCGCTTTTACAATCAGGTTTGGAACAGCCGTTTTTTATTTCAAGGGGACAATTACTTTATGAATGATATTAAAATTTCGGTTATAATACCAAGCTACAACGCTGAAAAATATATAGCACGCTGTATAGACTCGGTTCTGAATACTGGATATGATAATCTCGAAATTATCTGCATAAATGACGGAAGTAAGGACGGAACTCTTGCAGTTCTGCGTGATTACGAAAAAAAATATGACAGCATAAAGGTAATAGATATACCAAACGGTGGAGTTTCAAGAGCAAGAAATCTCGGTATTGAAAAAATAAGCGGTGATTTTGTAACTTTTATAGATGCTGATGACTGGATTCATCCTCAGTTTTTCAGTATTTTGCTGGATGCCCAGCAAAAATATGACTCAGATATAAGTATCGGCAATTATACTAAGATAAAAGAGTATTACATAGACAAAGAATTTACTATTAATGAGTCAGATATTAAATTTTTTGAGGGTGATTCATTCTTAGAATACGGTATATATGAAGGTTCTTCTTGTATGAGATTATACAGAGCTTCGCTTATAAAGAATATAAGATTTTATACAGATATTAAATACGGAGAAGATACATTATTTAACCTCAGTTTATATGCAAATAACATTGATATAAAAGCTACTGTTACCAATTGCATAGTATATTATTACTATATGACTCCAGGCTCCAGCACATCTAAATTAGAATTAGACAAGTATATACATACATTTAAAAAATATAGAGATATTGTTGAAGAAGAAAATGATCCAAGAAAAGCTAAAATTTATCTTTCTAAGTCTATACCGGATTGTCTTTCTTGCAGCCTTCGTGTTAAATATAGTGATAATAAAAAAACAGCAAATAAAGAGCTTAATAAGGTTCTGTTTGACAGCCTTAAGCTTGCTAAAAAATATAAATGCTTCCCGTTTTCAAAATATATGTACTTTCAGGTTTTTGCAAAATTTCCGTTTGTTTACAGGTGGTTCAGAATTATGAATGACCCGACAATACGTGAATGGGAAAAGTTGGAAAATAAAAAATATAAACAAAACAAAAATAAAAAAGCATAAATATAAAGTTGACGATATAGAGGGATATTTTAAGATTGCAGGAACAGGAAAAAATAAAACTGATAAAGGATATGCAAAGAAGTAACCCTAACGCCAGATTGGCAGTGTTTTTGGGTTAAGCTGTGATATTGATTTTTATGTACAATCAACATTATTCTTGACAAACGGGTGCAGTTCTATTATAATTAATAGCAATATCAGGAAGCCGTGAGCAGATGAAGTAGCAGCAATATGGGAGCTTAAGAGAGGTCGTGGAAGGTGAGAACGGCTGTACCTTTGCTGTGAAGTTACCTCTGTGAGCTATGCTGCCGAAAGTACATATAATTTGTCAGTGCTTTTAGACTTGTATTTTATGTACCGTGTAGGTATCATCGGGTAAGCCCGTTACAGCTTTGGAATATACAAATATTCCCTGAGACTGCCGAAAGGCGGTAAATAGAGGTGGTACCACGGACTTTAGGGTCAGTTCGTCCTCTGTGTAATGCAGTTTTTACACAGAGGGCTTTTTTTATTTTTATTATTTGAGAAAACATCAGGAGGAATGAAAATGGGAGTTTACGAAGAGCTTATAGAAAGAGGATTAATAGCTCAGGTAACAAACGAGGAAGAAATAAGAGAAATGATAAACAACGGCAAGGCTACATTCTACATCGGCTTTGACCCTACAGCTGACAGTCTGCATGTAGGACATTTTATGGCATTATGTTTGATGAAGCGTCTGCAAATGGCAGGAAACAAGCCTATAGCGTTAATAGGCGGGGGTACGGCTATGATAGGCGACCCTACAGGAAGAACCGATATGCGTCAGATGATGACAAAGGAAGTAATACAGCACAATGTAGAATGCTTCAAGATACAAATGAGCCGTTTCATAGATTTTTCTGATGAAAAAGCAATGCTTGTAAACAATGCAGACTGGCTGCTTGACCTTAATTATGTCGGTATGCTTAGAGAAGTCGGTGCACATTTCAGCGTTAACAGAATGCTTACAGCGGAATGCTACAAGCAGCGTATGGAAAAAGGCTTGAGCTTTCTTGAATTTAACTATATGATAATGCAGGCATACGATTTTTACGTGCTTTACAACAAATACGGCTGTAATATGCAGTTCGGCGGAGATGACCAGTGGAGCAATATGCTTGCAGGAACTGAGCTTATAAGAAGAAAGCTTGGAAAAGATGCTCATGCTATGACAATAAATCTTTTGCTCAACTCAGAGGGAAAGAAAATGGGAAAAACGCAGTCCGGAGCGGTATGGCTTTCAGCAGAAAAAACAAGTCCCTACGATTTCTACCAGTACTGGAGAAATGTTGACGATGGTGACGTAATAAAATGCCTGAAAATGCTCACATTTCTTCCGCTTGATAAGATAGCCGAGCTTGAAAAGCTCGAGGGAAGCGAGCTTAACAAGGCAAAGGAAATACTCGCATATGAGCTTACAGAGCTTGTTCACGGCAGAGAAGAGGCAGAAAAGGCTCAGGCAACAGCAAGAGCATTATTTTCAGACAAGGCAAATGATGAAAATATGCCTACAACTGAGATTACAGAAGAAGATTTGGCTGAAAACGGAGTAGGAGTTCTCGGACTTCTTTGCAAAGCAGGACTTACAGCTTCAAACGGAGAAGCAAGAAGGCTTGTAGTACAGGGCGGAATATCAGTAAATGACGAAAAGGTAAGCGACCCTAAAAAGACAGTAAGCAGAGAAGAGCTTCTGAAAGGCATAGTAATCAAAAAGGGCAAGAAGATATTCCATAAAGTAATCCTCAAATAAAAAAGCATACGCAAAACGAATGCGGAGAAAAAACATAAGGTTTAGGTCAAGCCTTTTCAAAGGCTTGCGGGTCGAGGGCAGAGCCCTCGTCAGGATTTTTAAGGGTGAAGCCCTTAAACTCCCAATGCTTAAAAGCTGCAAAAAGCCGTCCCGTATCAAATATTTCGATACGGGACGGCTTTTTGAGAGAACAAAACAATATATATTTATCTTAATCTTAGGTAATATCTGTTTAATCAGGTTAGGTAATATCTGTTTAATCAGGGCAGGTTAATTAAAGACAACCTCTTTCAAAGCCTCTGATACTTACTTTTCCGTTTTCATTAACGCTTACGTGAAGAATAATAGTTCTCCAGTCTTCTGTGCTTGAGTTTTCTACATAATCAAAACGGATAAATGTATCACCGGCTTTAGTACCCTTTACAACAAAGGTGTACTCCTGTTTCTGTGCGTCAAAGGAAGCACTGCCTTCAACCTCACCTGTACTATCGTCATCAGTCCAATTCTTTACACAACGACAATTATCTCCGGAAGCATTTACACCGGAAACCGACTTTATAACCTCAAAGTCATTGTTTCTGTTGAGAAAAGTCAGGTCACGGAACTGATCTATAATCTGAACATTGTCATTTTCCTCAGAACAGTTAGCTGATACGGAAACTGCACTGAGACAGGAAACTGCACAGATAGCGGAAAGTACGATTGCTGTAGCTCTTACTCTTAAAGACTTTGAATTTTTCATAATTTTTAACACCTTTCTTAAATCACAATAATCATTAAATAGTTTTGTATTTACTAGGTTAATTACTTTAGTTCTTAACCTGTTGTATACATATTAACACACATAGTTGATTTTGTCTATGCTTTTTTTGAAAAAATTTAAAAAATTTTTTTCATTGATTTTTTTATTAGTTTTTCAATAAATCGGTCAAATTTATTGAAAAAAATCAGAATTTATAGTATAATTAACGACGTGGATTTGGCTAATTCATAAATCTGCACAATTTTTCGGGAGGTGTGCTAAATTTTAACCGTTTGCAGTTGTGATATGCAACAACGGTTCTGCGTTTTGGAAACTGTGAGATACACAAAATAATGCGGAAAATTTTCAGAAGAATAAAGAGCTTGCAGCAATATGCATAAGCATATCGCCCCGTTTGTCAGATAATACACTGCGGCAGGTACTGATATTATTTTTAAATTGTCAGGCTTTCCGTTAAATATATTAATGAGGTGTGATGATAAATTATGAAAAAGTTCTTTGGAGAGTTTAAGGAATTTGTAATGAGAGGAAATGTTCTTGATTTGGCAGTAGCTGTAATCATCGGTGCTGCGTTCCAGAACATAGTAACTTCACTCACGGACAACATTATTTCTCCTATTCTCGGATTGTTTACGAAAATGAATTTTGACCAGCTTGTACTTAAATTCACTTTCCCCGATGTTATAGGCGGAGGCGAAGGTACGCAAGTAGTAATAAAGTACGGTGCATTTATCACGTCCGTAATCAACTTCCTGATTATGGCTCTGATAATCTTCCTTATCGTAAAGGCAATCAACAAGCTTCTGTCAATCGGCAAGAAGAAGCAGGAAGAGGAAGAAGCTGCTACTACAAAAGAGTGTCCTTACTGTAAGAGCGAAATTGCAATAGAGGCTACAAGATGTCCTCATTGTACATCTAAGCTCGAAGGCTTTGAGGAAGAGGTTTCTTCAGCAAAAAAATAATTTTGGCTGATAAATAATAATTGATTACGAAATAAATTAATTTGACGAACGGAGGATAAGGCTGTTGTTACATAAGAAGAAAATAAAAAACCACTATCCTATATTGGTAAGCCTGGTATTTTTTATATACGTAAGTGCCACAGCATTTATTCTTATATTTTCCGCAAGCATAGGTTCGGTTCTTGCCAGCGAAAAAAATCTGATAGGCTCACTGCCCTATGTTACAACGCTTGACGTACAGGAAGATTTTGTGAAAATCGACGTGGACAACAACAGAATATATTACGGACCTTTGGTATTGGTAAACAACTACTATAGCTGCAAGTTTGATGGTGAAGAGCTTCAGGTGGTGCTTGAGAACAGAAGCAGTCAGAAATACGGTGCAGCTGACTATAACGTAAGGGTCAACAAGGTTGTTATGGAAAACCTTGATAAAATGCTTTCCGATTTTTACGATGTGACAGGGAAGAAAAATCTTTACGTTGTAAGCGGCTACAGAAGCAAGACCTTACAGGCTGAGCTTTATTCTGAGGACGCTGCAAAGAAAGCTGAAGATGACAGGGACAGTGCAAGAGAAGAGCTTGTCGCAATTCCCGGTTACAGCGAGCATCAGACAGGATATGCGGTTGACTTTTCCGTAATAGAAAAAGACGGAACAATGAGAGAACTAGACAACGAAGGAGAATATGCTTGGATACTTAATAACTGTACAAAATACGGCTTTATTCTAAGATACCCGAAAGACAAGGTCGAGAAAACGCAAATAGGCTATGAAACGTGGCACTACAGATATGTAGGAGTACCGCATGCGGCATATATTATGCAGAATAAGCTTTGTCTTGAGGAATATATAGAACTTCTGAAAAAGCATACATTGTCTAACCCTCTGCATATGGCTGACGGCTCTTCGGCAAACTGGACGGTTTACTATGTTCCTGCACAAAGCGGAGATAAAACATCTATGCGGGTGCCAAGAGCAAGTGAGTATCAGATTTGCGGAAATAACTGTGATGGTTTTGTCGTTGCTGTGAAAACGGTTTAAAATTTAATATATAACAAAAACAGACCGTTCTGAATAAAAAATCAGGCGGTCTGTTTTTTAATAAAAACTTTGACAAAGCAAGACATACATTATGCAATTATAAAAAGGATTACCGTATAAATATACTGAAAAAGATTTTACTGCAAACAAAGTGTACCGAATACGAAAATATATTGACAAACAGAGTGATTGATGGTAACATTAAAGAAAGCTAACAACTGAAATATTTAGCTGATTAATTAGCTGATTAAGAAAGGGGAATGCAATATGGAGATTTTACGGACAGAAAATCTGGTAAAAAGCTATGGTGAGGGAGAAAACGTCTTTAATGCAGTAGACGGTATCTCAATGAGTGTGAATGAGGGCGAGTTTGTCACGATCCTCGGCTCCTCCGGCTCAACGCTTATGCACATACTGGGAGGAGTTGACAGACCTACAAGCGGAAAGGTAATTATCAGGGAGCAGGATATAAGTCAGATGTCACCTGATGAGCTTGCGGTATTCCGACGCAGAAACATAGGTATAGTATATCAGTTTTATAATTTGATTCCCGTGCTTACAACAGAGGAAAATATCGCACTTCCGTGCAGTCTGGACGGAAAGAAGCCCGACAGGGAACGTCTTGATGAAATTATGAAGTCTATGGGTATATACGATAAGAGGAACAATCTTCCGAATGAACTTTCGGGCGGACAGCAGCAGCGTGTCGGCATAGCAAGAGCTATGATGAACAGACCTGCAATTCTTCTGTGTGACGAGCCTACGGGAAATCTTGACAGCAAGTCAACGGAAGATATTATGACGATACTTAAGATTGCCAACAGGGAATTTAAGCAGACAATAATTATGATTACACACAATATGGAAACAGCAAAGGATGCCGACAGGATTATCCGCATTCAGGACGGAAAAATCAGGGAGGTGTAAAGCTTTGAAGGTGCTGAGAAAGCTTACATTAAAGGATTTAAGACTTAACAGGGTACGAACCGTTATGACAATACTGGGAATACTGCTGTCAACTGCACTTATAACCGCTGTTGCCTGCGGAACTTCCAGTATGAAAAAGACAATGATAAACAGTAATATGGAAATATCTGGCAACTGGACATTTGCGGCATATAAGGAGTTTGGAGGAGATATTGAAAAAGCGTTTTCGGATAAAAGTGAGATAGAAGCTGTATACAGGAATGTGGATATAGGTGTAGCTGAATTTCAGTCAAAATCAAAGTACAAGCCGTATGTAAATATTAAAGGCTTTACGGAAGAAACTTTAAGGGACTGTTTCGGAGTGCAGCTTGAATCGGGAGCTTATCCTAAAAATTCAGATGAAGTACTTCTTACACAGCAGTTTCTGAATTACTCTGAAAAGGAGTATAAAGTAGGCGATACAATAACTCTTAAAGTCGGAAGCCGCTGGGTTAAGGGAAGCGTAACTGACGGAAAACTTCCCGAATACGGAAGTGACAGCTACTACGACAGCTATATTTCACCCTATGACAGCTACAACTCTGAAAATGAGGATTTTATAGAGGAATTTACAAAAAGCTACAAGATAACAGGAATTGTGAGCAATTCCAATTCAGGTATGGGAGCGGTCGGCTTTTCCACGATAGCGTTGCTGACAGGCTTAGACAATAGCGGAATCAGTCAGAACAGTGCTTCTGTTCCTTACGAAAAGCTCATGGTAAAGCTTTATGATGACAGAGAAAAGGAATATCCCGAGGTTATTTCTCAGCTTACAGGATTAAGTCCTGATGAAGCTCTTGATTATCTTAACGGCTATATTGACGATGACCTGTTTGATGAAAAAATGAGCAGTGACAGGAACATTCTTAAAATAAGCAGTTTCGAGAGAAATCTTGACCTGCTCAAGCTTAAAGGTGTTGTTGAGGGCGGAAGCACAATGAATGCGGTATACGGAGCATCAGCTTTTGTATATGTGGTTATTATGTTAAGTGGCATTTTCATAATCCGCAACAGCTTTGCGATTTCGATTACGGAAAAAACAAGACTTTACGGAATGTTAAGCTCTATAGGTGCAACACCTAAACAGATAAGGGCGAACGTACTTTTTGAGGGAGCTGTTCTTGGTCTTTTCGCAATACCTGCGGGAGTTCTGCTTGGTGTAGGAGTAACGGCACTGCTTCTGTATATGTGCAACTGTATTTTAGGAGAAGAGCTTGTAAGCCTGTTTATGTTTGACGTATCATTTATCGGAATAGCAGTTTCAGTGATATTATCGGTTATAACGATTTTTTGTTCTACCTACCTTACAGCGGTCAAAGCATCAAAACTTGCACCTGTGGAGGCTATAAAGGGAAATTCGGAGATAAAGGTAAAGAAAAAGTCAAAAATAAAGAACTACAGAACGCCGAAGCTGATTGAAAATCTTTTTGGAGCAGGCGGTTCGATAGCGTGGAAAAATCTTAAGAGAAACCGCAGAAAATACCGTGCGACAGTTATTTCGCTTATAGTTAGTATTACAATGTTTATATCCATGTATTCATTTATAACATATGCGTTTGATTTTGTATCAGAAACAGACTACGGTAAATCGGATATGCAGTACGATTTGCAAGTAGTGGTATACAACAACGGAAGTATTTCACTTGTAAAAGAGCATTATCCCACAGTCATGGGGCTTGACGGTGTAACGGATTCTGCATATTCGGCAAATGCCGTTAGTTATGTAGCGAATGTCGATAAAAAGTATATATCAAAAGAAGCACTGGAATATGACGGTTCAACTTCTCTTTACGGCAATATCAAAGATTTAAAGGATAATGAGCCTGTAAAAATAGCTCCCAAAATTATGTGCATAGATGACGATAATTACAAGGCTGTTATTTCGTCGCTGGGTCTTGATTACAATAAGGTGAAGAATAAGGGTCTGATAGCAAATTACAATACGGAATCGACTGAGAACAGCGTTGAAGAAAATAAAATACCTCTTCTCAGTAAAGCTGACGGAACAGTTATGAAGCTTTCCAATGAGTACGATGAAAGTGAAAACAGGAATGATTTTGAGATTGAAATTGCAGGCGAGATTACCGAAAACAGTGTAATATCAAAGCTTAAAGAAACAGGTATAACTCAGGCAGGTACAATTCTTTTAAGCTCGGAATTTTTTGAAAAAAATATAAAATCCGGTACTTACTGCGTTATTTGGGCAAACTCTTCAAATCCCGATAAAACCGAAACGGAAATAAACGACAATATGCCTGTTGATTTTATGGTATATAACAGGTCAGCATATATAAACATAATTAAATCGTTTATGCTTATTGTACAGATTTTCGTATACGGTTTTATAACGGTAATATCGCTTATCGGTATGACAAATATATTCAATACCATTACAACGAATATGCGTCTGAGAAACAGGGAATTTGCAATGCTGCGTTCCGTAGGTATGACAGAAAAGGAATTTAACCGAATGATACTGCTGGAAAGCGTTTTCTACACGTTAAGGTCGCTTGTCATAGGTGTAATACTCGGTACGGTACTGGGAGTTGTTATATATTTCCTTATGAATACAAAGGAAAATCTTGTATATCAGTTCCCGTTTATGGCGATAATCATATCAGCGGCGGCAGTTACGATTGTTGTGTGGGCTATAATGAGGTACTCGGTAAGAAAGGTTAAGAAACAAAATATTATAGAGACAATCAGAAACGAAAATATCTGATAATAATGCGTATGCCGCTTTGATTTCAAATCAGAGCGGCATACGCCTTGTTTCATTAAATACATACTCTGCTTTTGTATATTTTTCGTTTTACAAGACAAAACTATCCGTATAGAAAATAAATAAATGCGGAGGTCAAAATGAATAATAAAGAACTGGAATATGAGCTTACCGAACAGGAGCAGATGAAAAAAGGAAAATATACAAAGGGATTTTATGCTGTATTTGCACTTTGCGTTTGTGCTATAGGTATAGCAGGCTGGTATACCTATGCAGATGTAAAAAACTATATGAACCATGACAAATCTCCCGAAATCTCAATAACAGCAAGCGAACCCGTAAACGAACAGGCTGAGGTTAAGCTGTCCGGAATTGAAAACGAAAATACCGATAATGAAGATATAAGTGAAAATTCGGATAAGGAAGAAATTCCCTCAGAAGCTCCAACCGTGACAAGCGAGTCTGTCCGCAGTCAAAGGGTTTGTCCGACGGGTGAAAACAAAAAAATAATTTCAGAATACTCTATGAACAATATGGTATATTTTGAAACCCTGAAGGACTGGAGGCTTCACAAGGGAACTGATTACGCAGCTGATAAGGGACAGGAAATTTATTCAATATCAGACGGTCTTGTTTCAGCTGTTGTAAAAAATGAGCTTTACGGTGACGGTGTGGAGCTTGAATATAAAAACGGTTTTAAGGCAACATATTACGGAATAAAGCCCGACGGTAATATATCCGTGGGGGCACGGATAAAGGCAGGAGATGTTGTGGGAGCTGTAACGGAAATTCCCTGCGAAAAGGGCTCGGAATCCCATATTCACCTTGAAATGACTAAGGACGGTCAGTACGTAAACCCGGAAACCTATCTCAACAATATAGATAATCCCTAAATGCTTTTAAGCACAAAGCGACGACTGCATATTGCTGTGCCGCCGTCGCTTTGTGCTTATATTACTATGCTTTTGCCGGTTGATATATAACTGAGCTTTGTTATATAATTTTTCATAAATTTGTACTGCTCAACTCCTGTGCAGTGACAGGTATAATATTCGGTATTGTATGAATTCAACTTTAAAGCAAATTCCCTGAGTGTATCAACTGCATCAAGCTTGAAAAAGTGAAAGCCGCCTACAAGAACATCAGGCTTGAACCATTCAGCGATATTGATTATTCCCTTGTGGGAACAGCCGCTTATAAGCACTTTTTTACCGTCTTTCTCAATAAGAAGATACTGCTCATGTCTGAAATCATCATCAGTAATTTTTCCGTTGTGAACAGCCTTGAGACCGAAAGGCTCTGTTACGCATATTTTTTTCATATCATTGCAGTCATAAAGAGTTATTCCTTTGTCAATATTTGTTACTCCGTTGGTAAAAATAAGGCGGCTGCTTTTTTCGAGCTCCTCTTTAAGTCCTATATACTTTCCTGAGGCGTTGTAGTGCGGTTCAAATGCATATCTGCTTATATATACCTTTGCTTTGCTGTTAATCTGCAAAAATTTTTCAAGACCTCCGCCATGGTCATAATGTCCGTGCGAAACTATGGCTGTATCAACCCCGCCTATATCTTTTCCGAGTTTTTTGGCATTTTCGGAAAAAAGCTCTGTTTCGCCCATATCGAATAAAATTTTTTTACCGCATACCTCTATATAAAGACTTAATCCATGTTCAACCGGCATATTACATTCCGTTGTATTTTCTGCAAGAACGGTTATTTCCATTGTATATATTCCTTTCAATTTAAAATCATATATATAATCTGATTTTTATATATCAACTTTACATTTTTTGTTGACATATTCAATATATCAAATATAATTAAACTTATTATGAGTTTTATTGTAAGTATGGGGTCAAAGGCAGAGCCTTTGGTCAGAATTTTTAAGGGTGAAACCCTTAAACTCTGCGAGAAGGGGGATAAAATTATGCATCTGGTTAAAAATTTTTTCAGTCAGCTTTCGCCTGCACAGGTTTATCATATATTGCAGGCACGCTCCGATATATTCGTTATGGAGCAGAACTGCGTGTACAGGGATATTGACGGTCTTGATTTTGAATGTATACATATATTCTTTGAAGACGAAAACAGCGGCAAGGTATTAGCTTATCTTCGTGCTTTCCGAAAAGACAGTGATACCGCTCAGATAGGACGTGTACTTTCCGCTGAACACGGAAAAGGTCTGGGAGGTAAAATTCTGAGCGTAGGAGTCGAAACAGTAAAGGAACTTTTCAAACCCAAATCGATTATAATTGAGGCTCAGTGCTATGCTATAGGATATTATGCCCGTGAAGGCTTTAAGGTGTGTTCTGAGGAATTTATGGAAGATGATATTCCCCATGTATATATGAAACTGAATATTGAATAATGAAAAAGTAAATCAGGTGACTTTGTAAGTCCATGTATAAAAAACAGACGGAAGCCGCATAATAAAAGGCCTCCGTCTTTATCAGTTCCGTGTAACTGTAGCTTTATCATTTACTTATGCCGTACATTATATCCTTTATATCTGTATTTAAAATTTCCGCAAGTGCTATAAGTTCTATATCAGTTACTTTTCTGGTCTGATTTTCAAGCTTCGATATCGCTGAGGTAGAAATAGTTATTCCTCTTTTAGAGAATTCTTCTGACAATTCCTGCTGATTTAACCCTATTTTTTTCCTCAAAAGACTTATACGTCTCCCCACAACATTGCTTTTCCCGTATATACTTTCGTTTTTCTGCATTTTTTTCACCCCAATAACGTTATTAAAAAATTAATTTAACATCATAGAAAATTACAATGTAAATAAATTTAACAATCTCAAATGTATTTTACAATAAATTTTTCAATTATTCAATAGATATTTGAAAAATAATTGGAATATTACAGTATTTCCTATAAAATAAATACCGAAAAGAAGTATTTATGTGATATATTTTGCAATTAAAATTTGCGATAAGAATTTCAATTTTACGGATTGAATTTTTCATTTTCAGAAAAAATCGTATTTTTATACTATAATGCGGCTGCGGCGGCAGACCGTCAAAAGACTTGTCTTTTGATAAAATTCAAGCATTAATGCTTGAATTTATAGGCAGATTTTATCTGCCGTGGTCTGCCGCCGCAGCCGCATAGCTCCGATATAAGAATAAAAAAATACTTAAAATTTTTACTGAAAAAAACTGCTTCTCAAGCGTTATTTTTCAAGAGTTCCGAGAACGTAGTTTATGTACTGCTGTGCCGTTCTTCCTGATATTCCGCCATGCTTCATTTCCCACTGCTTTGCTCCTGCTATAAGATTATCGTGAGGAAGGGTAACGCCTGCTTTTTCAGCAAGACCTGAAACTATCTCAAGATATTCCTTATAGCTGGGCTTGGAGTAGTTTATCATACAGCCGAACCTGTTGACAAGCGAAAGCTTTTCTTCTATTGTATCAGAACGGTGCAGTCCTTCACTGAATTCCATATCGTTTTTATCGTTCCAGCTTTCCTTTATAATATGCCGTCTGTTGGAGGTAGCATATATAAGTATATTGTCGGGTCTTGTTTCAACTCCGCCCTCTATTACCGCTTTTAGAAATTTATACTCAACTTCAAAATCCTCAAAAGACAGGTCATCCATATATATTATGAATTTATAATTTCGGTTTTTAATCTGAGCTATAACGTTCGATAAATCTTTAAACTGATGCTTGTAAATCTCAATCATTCTAAGTCCCAGCGGGTAGAACTCGTTTACTACTGCTTTTATACTTGTAGATTTTCCCGTACCGCTGTCTCCGAAAAGAAGTGCGTTATTTGCTTTTCTGCCCTCTACAAAGGCTTTTGTATTTTCCACAAGCTGCTGCTTTTGTCTTTCATATCCTATGAGGTCGCAGAGCATAACCCTGTCCATATTGTTTATCGCCTTGAATTCTATATCATCTATACCCTTGTTTACTATTCTGAAAGCCTTGTTAAGTCCGAACATTCCGACTCCGAAATCCTTATAAAAGTCTGTTACAACATCAAAAAATTCCTGAACATTTGCTGTATTCTCAAGTCGTTCACTAAGACTGCGTACCTTTTCGCTTACGTTTCTGTTGTACATAAGCTCTTTCTTCACTATGGCTTTATAGTCAGATATTCTTGAAAAACAGTCTATACCCAGATAATTTTCTATTTTAGAGAAATCATATTCAAAAAGTTCCCTGAATGCGGCAAAATCGTTCATTGCAAAATAATTTACGCTTCCGTTATTAGCTCCTACCTTTTCGCACGTAAGACTGAACGGATTTTCATTAGTTATTAATATAAACGAAAGATAATTGTGCCATAAATTTTTGTCAAAGCCGTACTTCGTTGCCAGCACAAGCAGCCGTCTTATCTCAGTGTATATTTTTGCGGTAAGCTGTGCAGGAGTATATATTCCTTCCCTGAAGCCGCAAAATATATCTGCAAGCTCCATTAATATTGAATTTTTAGGCACTTCTCCGTAAATTAACAATTTAGAAACAATTTTGTTCATTATTTATAACACTCCTGTATTAAAATATTTGCGTTTAAATTTTATCATTTAAAAACCTGAGTGTCAACTTAATACTAAATGGCTGTTATCAAAAATGTGCGAAAATTATATGACAAGACCCAAATTAGTAATTTTTTACTATTGCTGTTTTAGGTTCAAAATCCGCCGCTGAATGAAATATTCCCGGCACGCAGGCGGTTATCAATTTTGTTGTAAATTATTGCTTATTAAATTTGTAAAAGTAAAAAATTTTTGCGAATTTAGAATTTTTTTTAGTATGAATATTGATTATCGGGATATTGTATGATATAATATTTCCACCTATAAAATATGTTTTTGCACAAAATAGTGCAATTAGGCAAAAGGAGAATGTTTTTATTATGAACAGCAGAAATTATAACAGTGCGTTCGGAAGAGATTACAACGGCAAATTTCTACCAATTGAAGTAAATGATTATGAACTCGTTGAAAACGATTTTATAATGCCGCACCACAGAAATGAAATAGAAATCCATTATATCATTGACGGTACGTGCGATTACTATATCGACGGAAAAAAACAAAGTGCAAAAACGGGAGATATAGTATATCTTAAATCCGATACAGTAAGTTCGATGTATAAATCCTGTGTTAAGCTTAAATATCGTGCGTTTGTTTTTCTGCCCAGCTTTCTTTATACCGAGAACGTAGGCTGTACAACCGAAAAATATTTCAGACCTCTTAAACAGGGGGATTCAGAGGTTACCTGTGTAATAACCTCCGATGATGAAGCGTACCCGGAGCTTATATCGCAGCTTAACAAGGTTAAGGAGCTAATGGACAAACACGGAGAGCTGTATGAGCTTGAAGTAAAGATAGCTATGCTCAGTTATTTTCTTACCCTGTTTAAAACAGGTCACGTAATAAAGAGAAATAACAGGGAAAAATCGAAATATAAGAGCGAAAACGCTATATGCAATGCAATAGACTATATAAACCAAAATTATAACCGTTCTCTTACAGTAGATGAGATTGCGGAAAATGTGGGAATAAGCAGCAGTCATTTTATGAAGCTGTTCAGGGAGTATACACACACAACCTGTATAAGCTATATAAATAAATGCAGGCTTACCAAGGCGGTGGAGCTTTTGGAAACTACACGCTTCAATATACTTGACGTTGCTACAGCAGTCGGATATAACAATATATCTCTCTTTAACAGGGACTTCAAGAAGATTTATGGAACTACACCTAAAGAAGTAAGAAAAACTGCAAGAATAGAGGAAAAGCTTAACCGCAGCCGTAAGCTTACTCTTTGATAGTCAATAAAATTATGGGAAATACAGGTTCTTTACGTATTTATTTGGAAGCTGTATTTTTCTTTTTAAGGAGGTTTTTTATGAAATTTTCAAAGAAAGCATTATCGCTGCTGCTTGCGGCAATAACATTACATAGTATGAGTGCGGCAGGTACGATGAGCGTTTTTGCTTACCAAAATGATAAGCTTACATCTAACGCAGTCTGTGAACAGATTGCTTCAAATGACAGCGTTTCTGGAGATTATATTTACCGTTCAGACAACGGAAATATAGTGCTTGTAAAATACCTCGGCGATGATACAGAGGTAAATATCCCGTCTGAATTTTTGGGAAGAACAGTAACTGCCATAGACACGAACGCTTTTAAGGAATGCAGCTTCATTGAAAGAGTAACAGTACCGTCAACCGTAACGCGAATAGGAAGCTATTCCTTTCAGGGCTGTACAAATTTAAAAAATATATCTATTCCATACGGTGTAACGGCGATAGAAGCGGGTGCGTTTCAGGACTGCCGAAATCTTGAGGATATACCTATTCCCGAAAGTGTTACCACCATCGGCTCAGGCGTTTTCTGGGGCTGCAATAAAATTACCGAAATAAATCTCCCTGCCAGCGTAACAACTCTTATTCCAAGTGCAATCGGCAAAAATGAAAGTATAGTCAATATAAATGCAGATGAAAACAATCCGAAATTTTCATCTCAGGACGGAATACTTTTCAGCAAGGATAAAAAAAGGATAGCAGCGTTTCCACCCGGAAGAAAGGGTACATACGCAATTCCCGAAAATGTGGAAATTATAGGAAGCGATGCGTTTTTCGGCTGTGAGTATCTTACGCAGATAACTGTTCCTGACAGCGTCAAGAGTATTTTAAGCGATGCCTTCGAGTACTGCAACGCTCTTACAACAATCATACTGCCCGAGCATATTACGGAAATACCGCTTTCGGCGTTTTGCGAATGCAGAAATCTTGCGGAATTTAAAATTCCGTCAAGCGTAACTAAGATAGGCAATGCGGCCTTTGCAAACTGCAAGGCTCTTACAAAAATAGAAATTCCGCAGAGTGTAAATAAAATTGAAAATTCAGCCTTTTCGGGTTGTTCAAGGCTCACAGAGATTAAGCTGCCGTCAGGAATAACCTCTGTTGAGGGCTGGACGTTCAGCAACTGTCATTTAATGCAGAAAATAGAAATTCCTGCAAGCGTTAAGAGTATAGAACAAAGTGCTTTCTATAATTGCCGCAGTCTTACAGACGTTTTCTTTGCAGGCAGTGAGGAGGACTGGCAGAATATAACAGTTGGAAATAATAACGACAGCCTGAAAAATGCAAATATTCACTTCAATTATGCTGAGACAAGTGTAACCCTGAACAAATCCGAAATGACCTTGGGTTTAGGACAGACTTATACTATTAAGGCTGAAATAACTCCTCAAGACTCAAATGTAACGCTCACATGGAAAAGCAGCAATAAAAATGCAGCAACCGTAAATTCAAAAGGCAAAATTTCAGCCAAGGGAGAGGGACGTACAACAATTACGGTAAAAACCTCTGACGGAAAAACAGCCTCCTGTAAGATAACCGTAAAAAAAGCACCCGATTCCGTAAGCCTGAACAAGACCTCTGCAATACTGGGTGTAAAACAGACCTGTACGCTTCAGGCTGAGCTGACACCCTCAGACTCATATACCTACCTTAACTGGAGCAGCAGTGATTCGACAATCGCTTCGGTAGACAAAAACGGCAGGGTTACAGCAAAGAAAGTCGGCACGGCTGTAGTAACAGTGAAAACCTCAAACGGAAAATATGCTCATTGTACATTTACCGTAAAAAAAGCTCCCGACAGCGTAGCTCTGAGTAAAAATTCGCTGACACTTTCCAAAGGGAAAACTGAAATACTTACAGCTGCACTGTCACCCTCAAATTCAGCTACTTACTGTAGCTGGAGCAGCAGCAATACATCTGTTGCAACAGTAACCTCGGGCGGAAAAATTACCGCCAAAGCCAAAGGAAATGCAGTAATAACCGTAAGAACCTCCAACGGAAAAACAGCTTACTGTGATGTAACAATTAAATAAGACGTTTAAAATCAGAAAGCTCGAAATTCAGTTAATCAGAATTTCGGGCTTTTTCCTTTTGCGTTGAGAGCTTAAGTTTAATTAATTAACATAATCATACTTGCAGTTGCTTTTGGTTTGTGTTATCATATGAGATACAGTTTCAGGATTGGAGTAGTTTTATTTGCAGACTATAAATGAAGTCAAAAATCTGAATGACGAGTATATACCTCTTGTTGCTCAGATTATGGAGATACGCAAAAGGGGAAGTACGCCTCTTGCTTATATAAGAACATACGGTTGTCAGCAGAATGTTGCGGACAGTGAACAGATAAAGGGACTTCTTGAACAGATGGGCTATGATTTTACCGAAGCTCCGGAAGAAGCAGATTTTATACTGTTCAATACATGTGCGGTAAGAGAGCATGCGGAGGACAGAGTTTTCGGAAACGTCGGTGCACTGAAAGCAATTAAGCGTAAGCATCCGTCGGTACTTATAGCATTATGCGGCTGTATGATGGAGCAGGAGCATATAGCAAACCGTATTTACAAGAGCTTTCCGTTTGTCGGACTTGTTTTCGGTACAAACTATATACATAAGCTTCCGAAGCTTATGTATGACTGCCTTGTGGACGGAAAAAGACTTGTTGCAAGAGGCGACAGTGATATAACCGTATACGAAAATATACCCGTCAGACGTGACGGAACGTTCAAGGCATGGCTGCCGATTATGTACGGCTGCGATAATTTCTGCACGTATTGTATAGTTCCTTATGTAAGAGGAAGAGAAAGAAGCAGAAGACCTGATGTTATAATCTCACAGGCAAAGGAGCTTATTGCAAAGGGATACAAGGAAATTACACTTCTCGGACAGAATGTCAATTCTTACGGAAAAGGGCTTCCTCCGGAAAATAAAATGACGTTCGCACAGCTTATATCAGAAATTGATAAAATTGAAGGAGACTATATTCTCCGCTTTATGACATCTCATCCTAAGGACTGTTCTAAGGAACTGATTGATACTATTGCAGAAAGCAGACATATATCAGTTCATCTTCACCTGCCCTTCCAAAGCGGCAGCGACAGGATACTTAAACAGATGAACAGACGCTATGACAGGGAAAAATATCTTGAGATTACAGACTATGCAAAGAAAAAAATACCTCAGCTTTCACTCACAAGCGATATTATAGTCGGCTTCCCCGGGGAGACATACGAGGACTTTAAGCAGACGCTTTCTCTTGTGGAGGAAGTAGGCTTTACTTCTCTGTTTACGTTTATTTATTCTCCGAGAAACGGAACGCCTGCCGCAAAAATGCCTGACCCTGTAAGCTATGAGGAGAAAAACAGATGGTTTCAGGAGCTTCTGGCATTACAGGAAAAAATTTCCGCAAAACGCTGTGCGGATATGGTAGGAAAGCAGTACCGTGTTCTTGTGGAGGGTCTGAATGAAAAAAACAATGAGCTTCAGACCCGTACATCAGGCAATATCATAGTTGAGGTATCGGGCTCTGAAAATCTTATCGGAACTTTTCAGACGGTAGAAATTACATCTGCAAGAAACTGGATACTTAAAGGAAAAATTATCTGATTTTTGGATTATTACATTTATTATTTTTTATTTTAAAGGAGATTTTTAAAATGAGTATTGTAGATTTGGCAAGAGAAATAGGCAGAGAGCTTCAAAAGGATAAGGATTACCTTTCGTTTAAAGGGCTTGAAAAGGCTTGCGATGAGGATAAAGAGCTTCAGGATATTATAGGAGAGTTCAATCTTAAAAGAATGTCACTTAATGATGAGGCCTCAAAGGCGGACAGAGATGAGGATAAAATTGCAAGGCTTAACAATGAGCTCAGAATTTGTTACGGAAAGGTTATGGAAAATGAAAATATGGCAGCCTATAACAAGGCAAAAACATCATTTGAAAACAAGGTTCAGCAGGCTATAGGAATAATAACACAGTGTGCCGAGGGAGCAGATCCCGACACAGCCGAGGGAATACATTCCTGTGACTGTGACTGCTCAAGCTGCGGAGGCTGTCACTAATTTTTTAATATCGGTTTATTATGGCTTAAAGATAAGCTATGGCATGCGATTGCAAATTTCAAAAGCAAAGCTTTTGAACCCCGCAGACAAATCTGCGGGGATTTGCAATCGCAGCGTTTAAAATATGACTTTTTTACGATGATAAATTTTTGATTATAAATTTTGAGGTGAATTTTAATGGCTGAGCTTTCTCCGATGATGAAGCAATACCTGAAAATAAAAAAAGAAAATGAGGACTGTATTCTGTTTTTCAGGCTTGGGGATTTTTACGAGATGTTTTTTGAGGATGCAAAAACGGCATCGAGGGAGCTTGAGCTTACACTTACAGGAAGAGACTGCGGTCAGGCTGAAAAAGCTCCGATGTGCGGCGTACCTTTTCACAGCAGCGAAACATATATAGCTCGTCTTGTAGCAAAAGGATATAAGGTTGCAATATGTGAGCAGGTGGAAGATGCAGCGTCGGCAAAAGGACTTGTAAAAAGAGATATAATAAGGGTTATCACTCCGGGAACAGTTACAGAAAGCAGTATGCTTGAAGATGGAGTAAATAATTTTATATGCTGTATCTATTCTATGGGTAACTGCGTAGGAATATGCTACTGCGATATTTCCACAGGTGAATTTTCAGGTACGCTATTAAAGGGAGAAATTCCTTCTTTAGTTAAGAACGAGCTTGGAAAGATAAATCCCAGAGAAATTCTCACAGGAGGAGATATTGTAAAATACAGGGAGCTTGACGTGTTTATCAGGGATAAGCTTTCGGCAGGAGTTGAGCCTATAGAGGACGAAAGGTTTGATTATGGAGAATGCTGCAAAATAATTTCGGAAATCTTCGGTAAGAATACTCTCAGCGAGCTTGAAGATAAGAATTTCAGTTTTACAATACTTAGTGCAGGAGTATTGCTTGAGTATCTTAATGATACACAGAAGCATGGAATGGAGCGTCTTAAAAATTTTCATATATATTCAGATACTCAGTATATGTCGATAGATTTCAATACAAGAAGAAATCTTGAGCTGATAGAAACTATGCGTAACAAGGAAAAAAAAGGCTCTCTTCTATGGGTTCTTGACAAAACAAAAACCTCGATGGGAAAAAGACTTATTCGTTCATGGATAGAGAAGCCTCTGTTAAGCTGCGGTGCCATAATAAAAAGACAGAATTCCATAGAAGAGCTTGTAAAGAATACTGTTCTCAGACTTGAAATTACCGAATCACTTCAGGGAATATTGGATATGGAAAGACTTATGACAAGAATAGTCTACGGAACATCTAATGCGAGAGAGCTTCGGTCACTTGCAAATGCTCTTGAAAAGCTTCCTGCGGTGAAAAGGGAGATTGAGGGTACAGTATCTTCTATGATGCGTGAAATTTATGAAAATACAGATACGCTGGAGGACGTATATCAGAAAATAAACAGTGCCATTGTAAAGGAACCGCCTTTCAGCGTTCGTGAGGGCGGAATGATACAAGAGGGGTACAGCAGTGAGCTCGATGCGATAATGGACGATATGAACCACTCTTCCGATATTTTAGCCGAAATAGAAGCTGAAGAAAAGAAAAAAACAGGTATTCCGAAGCTTAAAGTCGGATACAACAGAGTGTTCGGTTATTACATAGAAGTGTCAAATTCATATAAAAATCAGGTTCCTGCCGAGTACATACGAAAACAGACGCTTGCAAACTGTGAGCGTTATATAACTCAGGGACTGAAAGCCGTAGAGGGAAGAATTCTTGGAGCAAGGGAAAAATCTGTGGCTCTTGAATATAAGCTCTATGAAGAGGTAAGATGCTTTACTGCGGAAAATCTTACAAGAGTTCAGAAAACGGCTGAAAGTATAGCTAAGCTTGACGTTTTATGCTCGCTTGCAAATGTTTCAAGCGATAACAGATACTGCAGACCCGATATAAATTTAAAGGGAATTATAGAAATAAAGGACAGCAGACACCCTGTAGTAGAACAGCTTGTAAAAGACATTCCGTTTGTTCCGAATGATGTTTTTTTGGATAAGGAAAGCAACAGAACCGCTATAATAACAGGCCCGAATATGGCAGGGAAATCCACTTATATGCGTCAGACAGCACTTATAGTCCTTATGGCACAGATGGGGTGCTTTGTTCCGGCGGCATCTGCAAACATAGGAATTGCAGACAAGATATTCACAAGAGTTGGTGCGTCAGATGATTTGTCGGCAGGTCAGTCTACGTTTATGGTTGAAATGAGCGAGGTCGCCAACATAATAAAAAATGCTACTTCTGACAGCTTGCTTATTCTGGACGAAATCGGAAGAGGAACATCTACCTTTGACGGAATGAGCATAGCAAGAGCTGTTCTGGAATTTGTAAGCGATAAGAAAAAGCTTGGTGCGAAAACGCTTTTTGCAACGCATTATCACGAGCTTGCCGTTATGGAGGAGCTTCTTGACGGAGTTAAGAATTACAACATAGCTGTAAGAAAAAAGGGTGATGATATAAAATTTCTGAGAAAAATCGTTCCCGGAGGTGCCGATAAAAGCTACGGAATAGAGGTTGCAAAGCTTGCAGGTATTCCCGACTGGGTAATAAAGCGTGCAAAGGAAATTCAGAGGGAATATGAAAACGGAACAGCCGAAAATGTAAATAAAACAAAAAAGAAACAGCTTGAAAAAAATATTGATGCTCAGATGTCGTTTCTGGGAAGTATGGCTGAAAATGAAATCATATCCGACCTCAGGTCTACAGATGTCAATATGCTGACTCCGATAGAGGCTATGAATATTCTGTACAGACTAAAGGCAAAAGCGGAAAGCTTATAATCTTACTTACGTCAGCATGAATGCGGCGATTGCGTACCGCAAAAAAATTTTTTGCGGTGAAACGGCAAAGCCGTTTCAGTAGCCTGCGGAATTTTCCGCAGGCTAAGCAATCGCCGCAGCAGAGCTGAAAGTCGAGTGATATATTCATGTAAAAATAAATTCTTCTAAGGAGGCAGCATCTGTGGGAAAGATAAATGTTCTTGACAAAAGCATAGCGGAGCTTATTGCGGCAGGAGAGGTTGTAGAAAGACCTGCATCTGTTATAAAGGAGCTTCTTGAAAATTCGATAGATGCAGGAGCCGATGCAATAACCGTGGAAATAAAAAACGGCGGAGTAAGGTATATAAGGATTACGGATAACGGTTCGGGAATTTTAAGTGAAGATGTTCCCAAAGCGTTTCTTCGTCATGCGACAAGTAAGGTGTCAGATGCAAGTGACCTTGACAGCATATCAACACTAGGCTTCAGAGGTGAGGCTTTGGCATCGGTATGTGCCGTTGCTAAGGTGCAGATGCTTACAAAGCACGAAAGTGAAAATACAGGTACACTTTACGAAATAAGTGCAAGTGAGCAGTTAAAGTATGAAGCCGCAGGCTGTCCCAAAGGAACTACAATAATAGTGCGTGATTTATTCTATAATGTTCCTGCCAGAATGAAGTTTCTGAAAAAAGATGTAGCAGAAGGCAACGCTATTGCTAATATACTGGACAAGCTTGCACTTTCGCACAGCGAGATTGCTTTTACATTTATAAGAGACGGAAAAAAAGTATTGCAGACATCAGGCGACGGCGATCTGAAATCGGCTATATACTCTGTATACGGGAGAGAGTTCGTAAGCAAGCTTATTCCTATAGAATACGTGCTTGACGGAGTGGAAATACGCGGATATATTACAAAACCTGAGTATGGAAGACCTAATAGAAATATGCAGAATTTTTTCATAAACGGACGATTTGTAAAATCAGTAACGGCGGCAAAAGCACTGGAGGAAGCTTTCAAAGGAAGTATAATGGTCGGAAAAATGCCTTCATGCGTTATGCACATAAAAATTCCGTTTGAGAGCATAGATGTAAACGTACACCCTGCAAAGGTAGAGGTAAGATTTATAAACGAAAGACCTATTTTTGATGCGGTTTACCACGGAACAAAAACAGCTCTTTTAAAGGGCGATGAAGCAAAAAAAATAAGTCTGAACAATGCCGATATTATTCCGCACAAAACGCAGCAGCCGTTTTCTTTTGAAAGTTCTCCGTATGCCGTAAAGCAGGAAAAGCCTGTTCAGCCTGCTTTGAAAATATCGCAGACAGAAAGCTTTTCCGATAAAAATGGGAAAGCTGAGGAAAATGAAGAACCTGAGATATTTATACCCAAAACAAAGCAGTTTGTTCAGTCTGCATACGGTAATTCAGAGAAATATGAAAGTAATTTGAAAGACGAAGAAATTATAAATAAGAGTAATGCAAAAAACGAAAGCATTACTTTAAAAAATATTCCTGACAATGTCGAAATTAAAGAGAAAGTTAAAGAAGAAAATTTTATTGCAAATATTAAGCAGACTTCAAATGATGAAACAGAAATCAGATGTGAAAATATATGTGATGATTTTGAAGAAGAACAGCTCAAATATCTTGGTGAAGCCTTTTCTGCGTACATAATTGTGCAGAAGGGTAACGATAAGATAATGTTTATAGATAAGCACGCAGCTCACGAAAGAATTATATACGAACGTCTTTTAAAGGAAAAGGGCAGGGGATATATGCAGATACTCCTTACGCCTGTAATAATTTCCCTTCCTAAAAATGAATATAATGCGGTTACGGAAAATATCGGGAAGCTGAGTGAATATAATTTTGAAATAGATGATTTCGGAAACGGAAAAATAGCAGTAAGAGGAATACCTCAGTATGTGGAGCATTACGGAATTGAGGATATGATTGCGGAAATTGCCGACAATCTTATATCAAAAAAGAATGACATAAATACAGAGCAAATGGACTGGATATTCCATAGTGCAGCATGCCGTGCCGCAATAAAGGCAGGAGATTCCAGTTACGAGCAGGAGCTTATGGAGATTGCGAAAACTGTGGATACAAATGAAAGTATAAGGTACTGTCCGCATGGCAGACCTGTAAGGTTTATTCTTACAAAAAGAGAACTTGAAAAGCAGTTCGGCAGGGTGTGATATTTTGGAAAACAATAAAAAAATACCGCTTGTTGTCATATGCGGACCTACAGCCTCGGGAAAGACAGCACTGAGCCTAAGTCTTGCACGATACCTTGACGCTGAAATTGTTTCAGCCGATTCCATGCAGATTTATAAGGGAATGGATATAGCTACGGCAAAGCCTTCAAAAAGCGAAATGGAAAGCGTAAAGCACCATCTTATAGGATTTGTTGAAACAGATAAAAATTACAGCGTTGCCGAATATGCAGTTAAAGCGAGAGAGGTTATAGCGAACATTTACGAAAGAGGAAAAATTCCGTTTCTGGTAGGAGGTACGGGACTTTACATAAGCTCCATTCTGGATAATATAGAGTTCGGAAAGGAAAATTATGATAATAAAGTGAGAGAAGCTTTGAACAAAAGACTTCTTACTGAGGGGGCAGAGGTTCTGCTAAGGGAGCTTGCAGAGTTTGACCCTGTATCCGCTCAGAGAATAGGTATGTCAAATCACCGCAGGCTTATAAGAGCGATTGAAATTTATAAAACTACAGGTAAGACAATGACAAGCTTTATTGAGGAATCAAAGCTTACACCGTCGCCGTACAATGATGTAAGGCTTGGAATTACGTGCTTTGACAGGCAGAAGCTCTATGACAGGATAAATTTAAGAGTAGATGAGATGATTGGGAACGGTCTTATTGAGGAAGCGGAGAATTTTCTGAAAAGAGGATATACCTCCACGGGAGCAAAGGCTATAGGCTACAAGGAGCTTGAGCCGTATTTCAGGGATATGATTACGCTTGATGAAGCGGTGGAAAACCTGAAGCGTGAAACAAGACGTTATGCGAAACGTCAGCTTACATGGTTCAGACGTGACAAAAAATTAATCTGGCTTTACAGAGATATTATGTCAGAGAATGAAATTCTTAAAAAAGCTCTTGAAACGGTTGAAAAAAGCATTATAATATAATATCATATCATTAGTATTGGTACAGAAGCTTTATTTTTTTAATAAAACTAAGGTTAAGATAATTGGCAGGTGATATAGTTGAGAAAAAATTCATTAAAATTCAGGTATATGATTATTCCTGTTATAATAGCAGTTTTGCTTATATATTTTTTTGTATCAATGATAGCTCCGAGCTTTTCGATGGTATACGTTGAGCCTGCAAGGGAAGAAACTGTATCTAAAACCCTCAGCACGAGGGCGTATATAATAAGGAAGGAAAGCTATGTAGTCAATGACACAGGAGGAGTTCTGTATTACAATGTTGATGATGCATCTGCCGTAGAAAAGGGCGGAGTGATAGCAGGAATATATGAAAACGAAACTGATGCAATAAACTTTAATAAAATAAATAAGCTTAATACAAGAATAGAGGATTTGAAAAGACTTAATTCAATGTCCGAGGTTATAGGAGCATCTTTGGAATCCATAAACAAGTCTTTGAATAACAGCATACACAGTTTTATAGCCGATGTTGACAGCAATCAGTTTGGTGTGGCGGAGAAGTCTGTTGATGATTTTCTGTACTCGATAAATGAAAAGCAGATTATAACGGGGAAAATACAGAATTTTAACAGCAAGATAGCCGAGCTTGAAAACGAAAAGATAATTCTTCAGCAGTCTATAAAACCGTCTATAGGACAGATAACCGCAGACAGAGCAGGTATTTTTACAAGCCATACCGATGGTTTTGAGGAAAGCTACGATTATGCACAGGCACAGCATATTTCATATCAGGAGCTTATCAATCTGCAGTCGGCTGAAAAATCCGAGCCGCCTAAAAATGTGATAGGAAAGATAATATCAGATGTAAACTGGCGTATATGCTGTCCGGTGAGTGCAGAGGAGGCAAAGGAGTTTGATGAAATATCCGGAACGGTAAGTATAGGAATTCCGTATGCTTCAACAGAGCTGTTCAATGCGGAGGTTTTGTCTGTAAACAGGGAAGGTTCTACAGGAAATGCAGTGGTAGTTCTGGAATGCAAATCAATGGACAAGACACTTGCCAAAATAAGAAACGAGCAGATTAATATTTCCGTAAGGGAATATTCAGGTATAAAAATAGAAAAGTCTTCAATACACCGTGACAAGGTGACAAGGACAATAGAAAACCAGGACGGAACTTCGAAAACTGAAGAAAGAATGGTTGACGGAGTTTATATTCTTTACGGAAATGAGCTTAGGTTTAAGGAAATAGTCAAAATTTATGAAACAGATGATTTTGTAATATGCAGTAAGGATAAAGAAAACGAAAAGCTTTTCAGCGGAAATACTGTTAAGCTGTACGACAAAATAGTAACGGAAGGAACTGATTTGTATGCAGGAAAAATTGTTAAGCAATCAACAGAAATTGAATGATATAAATTACAACTACAGAAAGATAGAGGAGAATATCGCCAACGCAGCAATTAAAAGCGGAAGAACAAGAGATGATATAATATTTCTTGCAGCTACAAAGACGGTTGACGTTGAATACATAAATTATGCGGTAGGTCTTGGTCTGAAATATATAGGAGAGAACAAGGTGCAGGAGCTTCTTTCAAAGTATGAGGGATATGCTCTTGATAAATGCAGTCTGCAATTTATAGGACATCTTCAAAGCAATAAGGTAAGGCAGATTGTCGGAAAGGTTGATATGATACAGTCTGTAGACAGCATAAAGCTTGCTGATGAAATTTCAAAGCAAAGCCTGAAGCACGGCATAACAACAGATATTCTGCTTGAGGTCAATATAGGACGGGAAGAGAGTAAGTCGGGAGTTTTTCCGGAAAGGCTTGAAGAGCTTTGCGGATATGTCAGCACCTTGGAGGGAATAAAGGTAAGAGGTCTTATGACAATTCCTCCCGTATGTGCAGATTCAGCAGAAGCGTCAGGATATTTTTCAAGTATGTATAAGTTGTTTATTGACATAAAGGGTAAAAATATGGATAATATCAGTATGGATTATTTATCTATGGGTATGTCCTCGGATTATGAGGAAGCTATAAAGTGCGGAGCCAATATGGTAAGGATAGGTTCATCACTTTTTGGGGCAAGAGTTTACAGATAATGTTTCAGGAGCAGATTGTTTATGGCAAAATTTACTGACAGAATTAAGGAATGGTGGAGGCTGCCCGAAGAAATGGAACGTGACGATGACGAAGCTGATGAAACGGAAAGAGGAACAAGAAGCAGACGGTCAGGCTCGTCAGGAAGAAGAACCTCACGGGAAAGAGTGTCTTCGCGCAGAAAATATAACGATTACGGAGATAATGATTACGATACTGACAGTTATGCTTCATCATACGGAAGCGGTTATTCTGACAGCGGATATGATAATGACGGTTATGATTACGGAAGCGGTGCTGAAAGGGACTACAGCGGTTACGGTAACGTAAATGATTATCAGAGCAGAAGCGACAGAGACTACGAAAGCGAAGATTATCGGAGATATAACGGCGGCAACAGTGATGAAAAGGTTCTGAACATAGCTGCTACAACAAGACTTAAAGTTGTATGTGTAAAGCCGAAGGTGTATGACGATGATATAAAAAATATAGCAGACCAGATAGTTGACGGCTATACGGTTCTGATTAATCTTGAAGAAACGCCTAAGGACGCAATAATAAGAATAATAGATTTTGTAAGCGGCTGTGCATACGTAAGACGCGGGAATGTACAGCGTATTGCAAGAAATATATTTATAGTAACTCCCAATAACGTCGAGCTTAAGGGCGACAGCCTTATAGGAGAGCTTGAAAGTAACGGGTTTATATTTATGGAATGAGAACAGAAGATAATAACGGTCTTGTTATTGCAAGACTTACGGATGCAATGGAAGCTTGTAAAAAAAGGAATTATCCCTGTTTTATAGGTTTTCTGAACGAGAGTGAAATATCATCTGCGGTAAAGTATCTTATCAGAGAGCATTTTTCGGGATACAGGCTTTTCGGCGGTTATGAGAACAGCGAAAGATGTATGCTGGGAATTTCGTCAAATAGTGAGTATATCGAAGATTATTACTATCCTTTATGCGGTATTTCTTTCAGATATAAAAAAGAGTATAAATTGGGACACCGTGACTTTCTGGGCTCTTTGATGTCGCTGGGCATTAAAAGGGAAGCTGTCGGGGATATTCTCACAGGCGAGGGTGAAACGGTTATATTCGTAAAAAGGGAGCTTAGGGATTACATAATAACTCAGATAAGCAAAATAGGCGGGGTAGGAGTTTCTGCACAAGAGTGGAACGGTGGATGTCTGCCCCGAAAATGTGACTTTGAAAATTTGGTGTTTACTGTTTCTTCGGCGAGACTTGACAATATAGTTTCTGCGGTTTTGTCGCTTGGCAGAGAAAAGTCAGCAGAACAAATAAGACAGGGCAGAGTGTTTGTAAATTCGGCAGAGGCAGTTAATGTTAGCCGTATACTCAAGGAGGGAGACAAAATCTCTGTAAGAGGTTACGGAAAATTTTTATTGAAAGGCTTTTCAGGACTGACTAAAAAAGGCAGACTAAAAATAAATATCAAAAAATATAAGTAAAGGAAGTGTCTGAATTGATTAGTATCGATGACGCAAAAAATATTGAATTTAAAAAATCTGTAAGAGGCTACAGCACGGAAGAAGTAGACAGATTTGTCAGCGAGGTTGTTGCTACTCTTGAGCAGAATAAAAAAGAAAAGGTAGATTTGGTTAAAAAGCTCGACATTCTTGCAAAAAGAATAGAGCAGTACAGAAAGGACGAGGAAAACGTAAGAGGAGCTCTTATAAATGCCGAAAAGGTAAAAGGCTCTGCTGTAAAAGAGGCTGAGCTTAAGGTATCCTCTTTGCTTGAGGAGGCTAAGGCAGAGGCTAAGCGTATAATTTATGATGCAAATATGAGCGTCGAGGATCAGAAAACAAACTACCTGAAGCTTCAGGCTGATGCGGTTGTTCTCAGAGAACAGCTTTTGGCTGTATATAACCATCACATAAAAATGCTGGAGGATTTGCCTACAGCGGCAGATATAGGTCAGAAGAAGATAGAGCTTGACAAGAAATATCCTACAGAGCAGGTTGCTCCTCCGGTTACGGAAGAGAAGAAAGAACCCGTTACGGAAGAAGAGATAGCTAAGGCTGTAGCTGCAGAGGTTGCAGAGAGAGTTCTTGAAAAATCTGCAGTAGAAAAAGCAAGAGAAAATATCGAAAATTCAGCAGCTTCGGAAAATAAAAAAGAAAAAAAATAAAGGGTATCTGCTTTATCTGAAAAGGAGCAGCAGGCGATTGCAGACATCAAAAGACACGTCTTTTGATGCTTTCAGAGCAAACGCTCTGAAAGGCTTGCGAAAAATTTCGCAAGGGTCTGCAATCGCAGTTTCAGCGTAAGCAGGTGCTTTGTCCGAGAATAACATAGTGCCTGTTATAAAATGCGGTGTGTAGTTTATGCACCGCATTTTATAATTGAAAAAGGAGGTTTTTGTTTGATAATCGTTTTTATTGCAGCAGCATTTCTCGCAGCTGCCGACCAGCTTTTTAAAATACTCGTCACAAATACGCTCAAGCCGGACAAAAGCGTTGATATACTTGGAGGTCTTGTCAACTTTCAGTATCTTGAAAACCGGGGAATGGCTTTCGGAATGCTTAAAGATTTCAGATGGATATTCATAGTGTTCACTCTTGCCGTAATAATAGGAATAGTGGTTTATTTGGCAAAGGTAAAACCGACAAATAAGCTTCTGCTGACGGCACTCGCTCTTGTGACAGGAGGAGGAATCGGAAATCTTATAGACAGAATTTTTCTTGGATATGTAGTGGATTATATACAGCTTTCGTTCTTTCAGCCTGTATGCAACTTTGCGGATTACTGCATAACCTTCGGTACGGTACTTTTGCTGATATATATTGTTTTTTTCAGTGATAAAGAAGATAAAAAGTTAAAATCATAAGATAAACCGTAAAAATACAGCTTAATTTTGATAAATCTGAGAGGATAGTCTATGCTTTACATAATGCGGCACGGAACAACAGAATGGAATAAAAAGCATATGCTTCAGGGAAGAACCGATGTACCTCTTAACGATGACGGACGGCTTATGGCTGCGGAAGCAGCTGAAATATACAAAGACATACATTTTGATGTGTGTTATTGTTCACCGCTTATACGTGCAAGGGAAACGGCGGAAATTTTTCTGAAAGGAAGAAATATACCGATTATAACAGATGACAGACTTATGGAAATGTGTTTCGGTATATATGAGGGTACAGAGAACTATTTTAAAAATTCAAAATCTCCCGTAAATATAATTTTCAGAGAACCGCAGAGTTATAAAATCCCTTTTGAAGGTGCAGAAAGCTTTGAGATGCTCTATGCGAGGACAGGAGAATTTATAAAAGAAGTGATTTTGCCTGAGCTTGAAAAAGAAAAGGATATTCTTATTGTGGGTCACGGTGCTATGAATTCAAGTATTGTATGTCAGATTAAAAATATTCCGATAGAAAGCTTCTGGAGTGCGGGAATTGAAAACTGTAAGCTTATGAAGCTTATGTAATAAAATATATTTGAAAATAAATAATAATCTGAAATGGAGGTAAACCGGTTATTATGGATATATATTATTTTTCTGCCGAAGATACTGATACAGGAAAACGGGCGGATAAATTTCTTTCGGATAAGCTGGAGAATATTTCACGTTCGGCTTTACAGGAATATTTTTCTGACGGAAATGTGCTTGTAAACGGAAAACAGCAGGGTAAAAATTACAGACTGAGATTTAATGACAGACTTGAAGTAAGAATACCCGAGCCTGTTGTCTATGAGGCTGTTGCCGAAAATATACCGCTGGACATAGTATATGAAGACAGCGATGTTATAATTGTAAATAAGCCTAAAAATATGGTTGTACATCCTGCCGCAGGAAACTACAGCGGAACTTTGGTAAATGCTTTGCTGCATCATTGTAAAGACAGTCTTTCAGGAATAAACGGAGTTCTTCGCCCCGGTATAGTACATAGGATTGACAAGAATACAAGCGGTCTGCTTATAGTTGCCAAAAATGATACCGCTCACAGAAAAATAGCGGAACAAATAAAAGACCACAGCTTTACAAGAGAGTACGAAGCTGTGGTATGCGGCAATATAAAGGAAAATGAAGGTACTGTAAATCAGCCTATAGGAAGAAATCCAAATGACAGAAAAAAAATGGCAGTAACTGCTGTAAATTCAAAGGAGGCTGTTACACATTTCAAAGTTCTTCAAAGATTTGGTCAGTATACGCATATAGCCGTAACGTTGGAAACGGGAAGAACTCATCAGATAAGAGTGCATATGGCTTACATAAATCATCCCGTTGCGGGAGATGATGTGTACGGCTCTGACAAGCTTACGTCAAAGCTCGGCGGTCAGTGCCTTCACGCAAGAAAAATCGGTTTTGTACACCCCTCAAGCGGTGAATATATGGAATTTACCTCGGAGCTTCCCCGATATTTTTCTGATTTTCTGACAGAGCTTGAAAAAAAATATCTGTAATATCTCAGCCCGGTTACTTTGGCTGTGTACTGAGATGAGCTTATATCCGTGAATTATTTTTTATTAACAGGATTGATTTTTCTCCGGACAAAGCAAGGTCATAAACCAATATTTCATTGACCGAACGGGTGCATAATCCACTAATTAAATATTTTCGATAATTTTTTCTATTTCGTTTTCCGTGCAGAAGCCAAGCGAGGCACCATTATATCCGATTTTTATTCCGGCAAATATGACAGCCCTTTTCAGAGCTTCTTTTGCATCTGAATATTTGGTATAAAAATGAAGAAAAGATGAAAACAGAGAGTCACCTGCTCCCACAGTGTTTACGACCTTTGCCGCAGAATAGGCAGGTATTACAGATATTTCATCGGTTTTGGAATCAAACAGCATAGCACCCTTTGAACCCATTCCGATTACTATGATTTTATTGTGATAGCGGTTGTAAAGCTGGCGTATAAAATCTGCCGCATCGCAGGGTAGTCCTTCATCGCTTAAAAACAGAATATCCGCATTTTCCATAAAATCACGGTTATAATCGTCATTTATATCTGAAAGCACATGTACGTCAGTGGCAATCGTTATACCCTTATTTTTTGCCGCCTTTAAAAGCTTACGGTTGAAATTTATATTGCAGAGTACAGCAATATCACAATTTTCAAGCTCGCCATCCACATCACAGGGATTTACACTTTGTTCCTGAATGTTTTTAAGGTCACAGTAAATCTGACGCTTGCCCTGCGAATCATACAATATTACAGACGCAGGAGTTTTTTTCAGACTGCGGATAATCCTGCTTTGAATATGGTCATTTTTAAGCTGAGCGAGAACAATATCAGCTTCAACATCATTCCCAAGAAAAGATATAACGCTTACCGTATCGCCCAATGTCGAAAGAGCCTTTGCAAGATTGAAGCCAACTCCCGAAACGTTGGAGCTGATTCCGAAAAATTTATAGTTGACGGGGTTATACTGAACAGGAAAGCCGTCAACGGAAACAGTTGTTTCTATATTTAAAAGTCCTGATACAAGTATATTCATAATCATTCCTCCATATGCTGAAAATTTACTTTTTTCCTTGATAAAATTACTGCTCGAAAAATCTCTCGTCAC
Organism: uncultured Eubacteriales bacterium; assembly: GCA_900316615.1. GTDB lineage: Bacteria > Bacillota > Clostridia > Oscillospirales > Acutalibacteraceae > CAG-964. The sequence goes on from ONDU01000005.1 coordinate 56,475, forward strand.
GTTCGTCAGCTCTATCTGACATTTCCAATATACAATCAGCGAACTTATTCAGATTTTCCTCAGAAAAATTAAGGAATTTTATAATTTCATCATTCGTTCCGTTGAAAATACACCTTTTTATCATATATGATGAATCTATACGCCGCAGTCCGATATTGAGTATTCGTTGTTCTCCCTTATGCAGACTGTCAAATTCATACAAAAGCATTTCCATATTGTTTGTTTCAGCCAATTCAAAGCTGAATGACATATTTTGAAAATAACCGCTGACGGGTACCTCTTCCTTAATTCTTTCGGCTAACAGTCTGCCCGCTTCCGGTAAATAATACGATGTTATTTCCTTACGTTTTTCATCTGCTGTCATATTTTTCCTCCTGACCTTATAAAACGAAAAAGGGCTTCGTTTTATGCGATACGCATACAGAAGCCCGAAATCTATATTTTTTATTTTTAACACAACTTAAGGCTTCTGATTTCTTCTGGGTCTGCGAACGGAAATGTCAGAATTTCTCTTAAGATCTGAAAATTTTTCCTCACTGCTCTGCTTGAATTTGGACATCAAATCCTCAAAGCTTGAAGCTTCGTTTTTCTTTGAGCTGTGCCACTCAAAATCTCCGGGACTTGTAACAGCGGGAGCACTTGCCTGACGAGGCTTGTCATATCTTCTGCCGCCGCCCTCCGAACGAGGTCTGCCTCCGTTATTACGCTTACCGTCATTAAAGCCACCTTTTCTGTTACCTCTGTCATTTCTTTTGCCTTTGCCGATTCTGTTTCTATTGCCGATGTTTTCTGAAGCTTTCTTTATAGACAAGCTTATTTTACCATTCTCCTCATTCACGCTCAAAACCTTTACTTTGACCGTTTGTCCTTCCTTCAAAAACTCCGAAATTTTGCTAACATAAACAGGTGCAACCTCGGAAATATGTACCATACCCGATTTTCCATCAGGAAGCTCAATAAAAGCTCCGAAATCCGTTATGCCTGTAACTTTACCTTCTAAGATGTTTCCAACTTCAACAGCCATTAAAAAAATGTCCCCCTAAAAAATACATAAAAATATTTAAAACGATAACCCTTAATACATAAACCTTCCGGAAGCCTTTTAATTTCCTGATACGTTTACAAAAATACGCTCGTCTTTATAAGCAAAATCGAGATTTTCTCTTGCAGATTTCTCGATATAAGCCTCGTTATCGACTTCGTTTGAATTAAGAATATCATTTACTTCTTCATTTTTAACCTCTTCGATTATAATACGGCTTCTGATATCCTCAAGCTCCTGAGTTTTTCTGTCTATATCATTATGCTGTGATATTAAAGAAACGGCAGTATAAATCAAAAAGACAACAAAAGCACCGTAAATTATGAACTCAACCCTGTTTTCAGAAAAAACACTGATAAAGCTTTTTTGTTTATTTTTTCTGTTACGAACGGCAGAGCTTTCGGTATTGGTCAGCTTCACAAGCACTCACTTACCTTCTAAAAATATTTGCACTTTTTATTATTATACAATAAAGTTTCCCTTTATGGCAAGAAAATTTTTTCACTTTATTAAATAATGGTAATTTTGACAAGATAAAACGGATTGTTTTATATATTTTAGACAACACAAAACTTAAAGTGTTTTTAACTGCAACAGAAATCTTTCTTATAAAGGAAAAAACAAATTTAAATATATATCCCGTCATCATACCTATACTGTATCTGAACAGAATAAAACCTGATGTTTCTCCTAAAAGAATAAAAAACCTGAATTCGCCTTTGTTAAAGCAAAGAGTAAAAAAGAAAGTTATAAGGGCATTTATCAGCATAAAAAGTATGTCCTGAATAAAAATCTCTGTCTTTGAATTAAAACCTGCATATCTTAAAAATCTGAACGGCTCATTTACAATTCCTATAATCACTCCGCATAGCATTGAATAAAAAAATATCTGTATCTGCTGATAAACAACAAACTGCATAACTGCTGTACACCTGTTTCCCGAAAAAGTATATAGAGTAATGTCTATTTAAAAAGCTTTGAAAAAAAGCCGCCGCTGTTCTTGTTCTGCGTGTATATAACAGCTTCAACCTCGCCGTCTATATCTACCTCGTTAGTATCAAGGCTCAGCTTGCTTATATGCAGTCTGCTGCCGCGTATATGCATTTCACCGTAGTCTGTAAATGCAACAACGGATTGTTCATCAAAGCTCCCCATTTTCGTTATTCCCGTAAGTGATATTGCGTTTCGGTTTTCTATTATAATACTGTGCGGTATCTTAGGTCTTTGTTTTTCCTCTCGCATATATTTACCTTACCTCCGTAATTTCATAGATAAAATAATATATGCCGCTTTTCAGTCAATTATTTCTGAGTAAAAAAGAATAAGCTCACAGCCGTGGGTAAGGTGCGATTGCAGGGAATTTTGAATTAATTCAAAATTCCGCCCGATGCAATTTTTGCATCGGGGAACTCCAAATTTTATTTGGAGTTCTGCAATCGCCGCTTTGAGTGCAGCCGCAAGCTTATTTATTATTCTATAGTTCTGTACATAAGGGGAGCGTCCTCTTTTTTGGCGTACTCATTTATCTGAAGAATTTCGGCTTTAAAGGCTTTAGAGCCGAGTTGTATTTCAAGTATATCACCCTGCTTTACGTTATATGAAGCTCTCTGAGGTTTTCCGTTTACGAGAACCCTGTCAGCATCGCAGGCTTCATTTGCGACCGTACGTCTTTTTATAATTCTTGAAACCTTTAAAAATTTATCCAATCTCATTTTAATCACCAATCTTTTTATTTTTTAGCTATGATTTCTTGCTCTGGATATTTGAAGACATTTTAAGCATAAGCTTTTCAGGTAAAAATCTGAGAGAAAATATACCCAGTTTAAGAGATTTTCCGGGAATAATTGTAAGCTTTCCCTTTAGAGTTTTTTCTATTGCATATCGTGCAACAAATCTGCTTTCAAGACCGTCTATTGCAAATTTTACGTTTGCAACATCATTGAATTCCGTGTTGACAGGACCGGGACAAAGAACTGAAATCTTTACGTTTGATTTGTTATTTTTCAGTTCCTGATAAATTGCCTGAGTAAGCCGTCTTACGTAATTTTTAGTAGCGTAGTAGGTACTCATAAGAGGTCCTGCCATAAAGCCTGCGGAAGAAGCCACATTAAGTATTATACCGCTGTCACGCTTTACAAAATCCTTTAAAAACAGCTTTGTAAGTATATGTACGGCAGTAATATTTGTATCAATCATTCGCAGCTCATCTTCAAGCGATGTTTCCGTAAATTCTCCGAACAGACCAAAGCCTGCATTGTTTATAAGAAAGTCTATATTTTTATCCTTAACGCTTTCATAAAGCTTTATACAGGCATTTTTATCTGACAAGTCGGCACATACGGTTTCTACATATACAGAGGGATATTTCGCCTCGATATCATTCTTTAATGCAGAAAGTCTGTCACTTCTTCTTGCTGTAATAATAAGGTCATATCCCTTTTCTGCGAGAATTTCCGACATATCCCTGCCCATACCTGAGCTTGCTCCAGTTATAAGTGCTTTCATAAATTTTTCACATCCAAACCTTCAATTTCAGACAGCTTCACAGCTACACTGTCATTATAATTATAGTCTATAACTTCCGTTGCAATTTGTTTTAACCTGTCGTTTGCGTTCATAACCGCATATGACCTGTCGGCAATTCTGAACATTGGAATATCGTTGAGAGAGTCACCGAATACAAAAAGCTCATCACATTTCAGAATACTTTTAAGACGGTTTGCGGCACTTGCCTTGTCTACACTTTCGGGCATAATCTCGCACCAGTATTCTTCTCTGTAAAGCTCCTGCTGAAAAATACAGTTGAAGTGCTTTATATTTTCTATGCGCCTGTACATCGGAAGAAGCTTTTCGTAATCGTCAATAAAGGTTAAGTAAAATATCTCACCCGAAAATGCTTCCTCAAGGCTTTCAACGGCACACATTCTCCTGTCATTTTTCCTTCTTGAAAGATAGTAAAGAAAGCCGTCGCTCAGATTGCCTTTTTTATTCCACAGTATTTTTTCGGTTCCTCCGATAAAGGTATATACAAGAGGTGTAAAGCCGTACAGCCTGCTTATTTCAATAAAGAAAAGAATATCGCTTTCCTTAAAAAATGAGCTATGCAGAAATTTATCCTTCTGTATATCGTATATGAAAGCTCCGTTAAATACTATTATCGGCAGCTTTACCGATAATCCCTCAGTGACAAGCTTAGCTGAATTGTACGAACGTGCTGTAGCGTATGTAAACATCGTACCGCTGTTTATCAGTGAGTTTATTATTCTGCGGCTGCGGCAGGAAAGCGAGCTTTCCCTGTTGAGAAGTGTTCCGTCAAGGTCTGTTACATACAGTCTTTTTCCCATAGCACTACCGCCGAAGCCTCACTGCTTTACATTTACGGAAGCAAAATAATTGCTTATCCTGTAAGTCTTTTTATTGCTGAGATTTATTATGTAATCAGACATATTAAGCTCGTCGCTTCCGTTCTGTACATTGAAAAGCAGATATCCGTTCTCGCTCCAGAAGCGGTATACTTTTCTCGTTAGCTTAATATCTATTGCCGAAAGCTCAGAACCCTTTGAAATATCGTAAACCGATATTTTGGACGTGTTTCTTGTATTGTATGGGTAGTAATAAACAACGTTGTTTACTACTAAGCAATTTGAAGATACACCGCTCTTTACAAACTCGTTTAGCGAATAATCATTCAGATTTATTCTGAAAAGACCTGTTCCGTTATCGGGTGAGGTATAGTATATATATTCGTTGTCACCGCATATAAAGCTTCCTCCCGTATTTCTTACTATGCCCGTCTGCTCAGCTTTAGGGTCAAAGTATTTTATATAGTTTCCGTCAAGATAGTACGCCCTGCCCTTATACGCATACTGGATATTGTTTATACTTGCGTAATTTATCTTTTCCTCTGTTTCAAGGTTAAGCGACATGAGACCGAAATAATCATCGTTGTCAGAGTAACAGTTGTAAAGAATATATCCGTCAAGATATACGCAGTTAAAGCCATGGGAAACATCATCGGTAAGAAATTCGTCCTCGCTTCCATCGAATTTCATTCGCCTTAGTTCTACGGCAAAATTACCGTCATCGGCAACCTTGGAGGTGTAGTAAATATAATCCCCGACAACAAAAAACTGTCCCGTACCCTCCAGAATATCCTCGGGCAGTACTGCGGTAATATCATTTTTGCAGTATTCCCACTCATGGTCATTTGAATAATAAAGCTTTTTTCCTATTATTCCCGTGTTTCCCATATGTATGTAAGAGGTGTAATTATTCTTGGTAAGCGGAAGCTTTGTAGCCTCCTCTGTAGGCTTTTCCGTTGTCTCCTCATACTCACTGATATATTCTGTTGAAGCTTCCGTAGCTTCAGCTTTATCACTTTTTGAGGAAGCTTTTTTAGTTGCTTTTTCCGTTTTCTTTTCCGTTGAAGAAGCATCAGCGGTGCTCTTATTATTTTCTGATGAAGAGCCTCCGCTTTGTATATTACCTGAGCAGCCCGATGTGAGCATAAGAATTGATAATAATACAGCAAAGATTATTCTTTTCATTTTATATCCTCTCTTCAAGTCAAATATAACTGCTTAATTATATCAGCTATCGCAGATTATTTCAATCGTGAATAACAATGTTGAAATAAATATTAAAAAAAAGTTACCTTTACAGCATTTTTCAGTTTTGATTATATAACAATCAGAGAAAGTATATACAGCAATCCTTAATTTTTATTTCACAAAAGTTTATGTATTAAATGCACAAAAATAAGATGCAATATTTTTATAAAGTGCTGAATTTTTAAAAAACAGCATTAATTTTTTAGAAATTAGTGACTAAATTTTAAAAATATGATACAATTACAATAATTGTTATAGCAGTAACCGTTTAATTTTGTTTATTTTACATTAAAATTGTATGTATTACGAAAGCGGAAAAGCATATTCAAATAAAACAGGAATTGCTGAACGGAAGAACTGCACGTATAAATCTTAAATTTATTTTGAAGGTGAGTTCATATTTGGAGCAAATAATTAATATCGACCGCATTGAAAATGTTGCCGCACTTTTCGGAAATTTTGATGAAAACATTAAAATAATCGAAAACGAGTATGCTGTTTCGGTAATTGAACGAGGCTCAGATTTAAAGGTAAGCGGAGATACCGAAAATGTTTCAAAGGCGGTAAAGGTGATTGAAAGTTTGCTTTCGCTTCTTAACAGGGGCGAAGTGCTCAGTGAGCAGAACGTCAGGTATTGTATTTCTTTGACAAACGAGGGCAGCGAGGAAAAAATAGAGCAGCTCGCAGGTGACTGTATATGCATTACGTCAAAAGGAAAGCCTGTCAAGCCCAAAACACTCGGACAAAAAAGATACTGCAAGGCAATAAGAGACAATACCGTTACCATAGGCGTAGGTCCTGCAGGTACAGGAAAAACATATCTTGCTGTAGCAATGGCAGTAACAGCATTCAGGGCAGGAGATGTCAACAGAATTATTCTTACAAGACCTGCGGTGGAGGCAGGGGAAAAGCTGGGATTTTTGCCGGGAGATTTGCAAAGTAAGGTAGACCCGTATCTCAGACCTCTTTATGACGCTCTTTTTGAGATGCTGGGAGCGGAAACGTATCAGAAGTATGTCGAAAGGGGAAATATAGAGGTAGCCCCGCTTGCATATATGAGAGGAAGAACCTTGGATGACAGCTTCATTATTTTAGATGAAGCACAGAATACAACAAGAGAACAAATGAAGATGTTTTTGACCAGACTCGGATTTAATTCCAAAATGGTTATAAACGGAGATGTTACACAAATAGATTTACCGGATGGCAGCAGATCCGGACTTACTGAAAGTATAAAAATACTTAAGAATATTGATGGTATCGAATGTGTAAGCTTCAGCGGACGTGATGTAGTGCGTCACAGGCTTGTACAGGATATTATCAGGGCTTACGAGAGAAACGTTGAGGAGGCAAAAAGAAAAAATGGAGAAAATTCGAGTTATCATAACAGATAATCAGAAGAAAGTAAAAATACCTACCGGTTTAAGAATGCTGGTAAGGCGTTGTTGTCACGCAGTCTTGCAGCTTGAGGGCTTTCAGGGACTTGCGGAAATCAGCGTAACGTTTGTTGACAACGAGGAGATACAGAAGCTGAACAAGCAGTACCGAGGCAAGGACAGTGTAACAGATGTGCTTTCATTCGTTATGGGTGAAAACGGAGCATATGATATTGACCCCAAAACAGGTGCCCAGATTTTGGGAGATGTAGTAATATCTATGGAAAAAGCTGTAGAGCAGGCTGAAAGATACGGTCACAGCCTGCAAAGAGAGGTAGGTTACCTTACGGCACATTCCGTACTTCATCTTCTCGGCTATGACCATATTAACAATATGGAAAGAGTACGAATGAGAGAAAAAGAAGAAAAGGTTATGTCTCAGTTGGGTTTACCTGCTTCTACCAGCTATGTAAGAGAGGTATAATGTAAATGAGCTTCCTGAAAAGCTTTTTTTACGCTTTTAGAGGAATTGTAGGCTGTGTATGTGAGCAGCGGAATTTGAGGATTCATACTGTTTTTTCACT
>ONDU01000009.1 GCA_900316615.1 uncultured Eubacteriales bacterium
GAATCTTTTTTAAGACCCTTCACTTCGTTCAGGGTGACAGGCAGTGTATATTTATTGTGCATAATCACGAAAAATGATATATTTGCTCAATCATAGTTTTTATCATTTCGTTCTGCCTATATCGTGTCTGTAGTGAGCGTTTTCAAAGTTGATTTTTGAAACGGCGGCATAGGCTTTTGCAAGAGCTTCGTCAAGAGTGGGAGCTGTTGCGGTAACGCCGAGAACTCTTCCGCCGTTGGTATAGAATTTTCCGTCTTTGAGAACTGTACCTGCGTGATATACGGTTGCTCCGTCCGTGTTGCCTTTTTCGTCAAGACCTTTGATTTCGATACCTTTCTTATAGGATTCGGGATAACCTCCGCTTGCCATTATTACACAGGCGGAAGCTTCATCTGACCATTCTATGTCGATTTCGTCAAGCTTTTCATCTATGACAGCGTTTATTATGTCGATGAGGTCGGTTTTAAGTCTGGGAAGAACAACCTGAGCTTCGGGGTCGCCGAAACGTGCGTTATACTCTATAACCTTAGGGCCTTTCGGAGTCATCATAAGTCCGAAATACAGACAGCCCTTGAAAGGACGGCCTTCGCTTGCCATAGCTTTTATGGTAGGCTCGAAAATAGTTTTCATACATTCTTCTGCAAGCTCGTCTGTGTAGTAGGGATTGGGACTTATTGTACCCATACCGCCTGTATTAAGACCCTCATCATTGTCATATGCTCTTTTATGGTCTTTTGAGGATACCATAGGCTTTACGGTTTTGCCGTCCGTGAAAGAGAGTACGGAAACCTCAGGGCCTGTAAGAAATTCTTCAACTACGATGTTATTGCCCGAGTTGCCGAATTTTTTGTCCTCCATAATGGATTTTACTGCGGCTTTTGCTTCTGCAAGATTTTTGGCTATGATTACACCCTTGCCGAGTGCAAGACCGTCTGCTTTTATTACTATGGGAAATTCGTTTTTATTTTCGATATACTCAACGGCACTTTCGGGGGTGCTGAATACTTCATATTCGGCTGTGGGTATATTGTATTTTTTCATAAGGTTCTTTGAAAAGACCTTGCTTGCTTCTATAACTGCGGCTTTTGCATCAGGGCCGAAAGCTCTTATGCCTGCCTCGTTGAAAGCGTCAACCATACCGTCAGCAAGAGGGTCATCGGGTGCTACAAAGGCAAGGTCGATATTGTGACCTTTTGCAAACTCTACCATAGCGGCTTTATCCGTAACGGGGATATTTACGCATATGCTGTCGCAGGAAATTCCTCCGTTGCCGGGGGCGGTGTAGAGCCTTTCAAGCTTGGGGCTTTCGAGAAGCTTCTTTACAAGAGCGTGTTCTCTGCCGCCTGAGCCTATCATAAGTATGTTCATATTTCTGCTTCTCCTTTTGCTGATAAAAGATTAGTGGTGGAATAATCTTATGCCTGTAAAGCACATAGCTATGTTATATTTATTGCAGGTTTCGATTACGTTGTCATCTCTTATAGAGCCGCCCGGCTGAGCGATAAACTCAACACCTGTCTTTTTGGCTCTTTCGATGTTGTCGCCGAACGGGAAGAATGCGTCACTGCCGAGTGAAACTCCGCTGAGATTTTTAAGCCATTCCTTTTTCTCCTCACGGCTGAGGGGTTCGGGCTTTTCCTTGAAGAACTGCTGCCATACTCCCTCTGCGAGTACGTCCTCGTAATCGTCGGAGATGTAAACGTCGATTGTGTTGTCACGGTCGGGACGGCGGATATTGTCAACAAACTTCAGACCGAGTACCTTCGGGTGCTGACGTAAGAACCATATGTCAGCCTTGTTTCCTGCAAGTCTTGTACAGTGTATTCTCGACTGCTGACCTGCTCCTACACCTATAGCCTGTCCGTCCTTTGCGTAGCATACGGAATTTGACTGAGTATATTTGAGAGTTATCAGAGCTATTTTCAAATCACGCTTTGCTTCTTCGGTGAAGCTTTTATTATCAGTCACGAAGTTTGCAAGCATTTCATCGTCTATTTTAAGATTGTTTCTTCCCTGCTCAAATGTAATTCCGAATACGTCCTTGTACTCCTTTTCGGCAGGAATATAGCTTTCGTCTATTTTTACTATGTTGTAAGTTCCTTTTCTTTTGGATTTCAGAACTTCGAGGGCTTCTTCTGTATAGTCGGGAGCGATAATTCCGTCCGAAACCTCTCTCTGAATAAGCTTTGCTGTCTGTACATCGCATACATCGGAAAGTGCTATCCAGTCACCGTATGAGGACATTCTGTCCGCACCTCTTGCCTTTGCGTATGCATTTGCAAGGGGTGACAGTTCCAAATCGTCAACAAAGTATATTTTTTTGAGTGTGTCGGAAAGCTCTGTTGCTACGGCAGCTCCGGCAGGGCTTACGTGCTTGAATGAAGCTGCTGCGGGAAGTCCTGTAGCGGCTTTGAGTTCCTTTACAAGCTGCCAGCTGTTGAATGCGTCAAGAAAGTTTATATATCCGGGCTTTCCGTTGAGAACCTCTATCGGAAGGTCTTTACCGTCCTTCATAAAGATTTTAGAGGGCTTCTGGTTGGGATTACAGCCGTATTTAAGTTCCAGTTCGTTCATAATGTTTTCCTCCTGAATTAAAAGGTCTGCGGTTCTGCCGGGGCAGGCGATTGCAGACATCAAAAGCATTCGCTTTTGATAAATTAAAGGGTTTCACCCTTTAATTTGCCGGCAGAAAATTCTGCCGGGGTCTGCAATCGCCAAAGCGTAGATGCAGGCTGTTATCTGTAAAAAAGAATTACTTGTTTTTGTTTACAATTCTTGTTTCTGTGTTTCCTGTTGCTATGTCTATATAGCGTACAAAAAGAGATACCTTGTTATCCTCATTGAGAGAAGTCCAAAGCATATTCGTGAATGTATCTATATCATCGTTGCCGATTTTGACAATCTTAGGTTCTCCCTCAAAGCTGGGAAGGGGGTTGTCGTTGTTCTTGTAGGTATGGATAAACCTGCCCTGACCCTTGAGCGGCTTTGAGAAATTGAAGGTATAGCGGCTGCATGATTCGGGGCTTCCGTCCGCACTTTTGAGAATGGAGATAGCATAGTCACACTTTCCGTTTTCGATTTCGACAATACCTGAAATTCTGGGGGTATAGTTAGGCTTGTCGGGTTCAAAGGCTCTTGTTCTGAGTGACTGCTCAAAGGTCTGACCCTTTTTCATAAGGTCGTATATAGTATCGGTCTGGTCGCCGTTTGTAACTATGGTCTTGTTGCCGAGAACCTTTACGGGAGCGTAGATTATAAGTGAGGGGTCTTTCATTTTTGATTCGTCAAAGGCTTCTGTTCTCAGTCCGTCTCCGTCCTCTACAAATATTCTGTTGCGGCTGTTTTCGCTTCTGCCCATAATGAAGTATGCTATTACGGCTCTTTCGCCGTCCTCACTTCTGCCAAGCAGAACACCTCTTCCGGGATAAGGATTTGTGCTTAATTCTTTTTCAAGTGAAAGTATTTCCATTATGAATTATCCTTTCTGCAATATATGTATTTTTATTTTTGAATTTCGGTTGTGTTATCTTCCTTTACCCTGATTCTTCCGTCACAGAAAAGCGAAACTGCAAGCGGAAGTATTTTCCACTCAGCCTCCTGCATAACACGCTTCTGTAAAATTTCAGGTGTATCGCCGCTGTGAACTTCAACAGCTTTCTGTAAGATTATAGCACCGCCGTCACATATTTCATTTACAAAATGTACGGTTGCACCTGTCACCTTTACGCCCTTTTTAAGAGCCTGCTTGTGTACACGCAATCCGTAAAAGCCCTCTCCGCAGAATGACGGTATCAAAGACGGGTGAATATTGATAATTTTATTTCTGAATGACTGTATGACATATTCTCCTAAGATAGTCATAAAACCTGCAAGCACTATCAAATCAGCTTTCTTTGTTTTAAGCAGTTCAACGAGGGCTTTGTCATACTCTTCCTGATTTTCATAATCCCTGCGTCTGATAACCGCCGTATCAATGCCGTTGTTTTTTGCTCTTTCGAGGGCATATGCTTCGGGATTGCTTGATATTACACAGGAAATTTTTCCGTTCTGAATTTTTCCGTCATTCTGAGCGTCAATCAAAGCCTGTAAATTCGTACCTCCGCCCGATACGAGAACAACTATATTTTTCATAGTATAAACCTCACGTTCCGTTATACGAATATTACTTCCTTATCTCCCGAAACTACCTCACCGAGAACAAATGCTTTTTCGCCTGCATTTTCAAGAACATTCAGAGCCTTTTCTGCGTCATCTTTGCCTACTGCGATAACCATACCTACACCCATATTGAAGGTATTGAACATATCGTGTTCGGAAATATTGCCCTCACGCTGTATTATATTGAATATGGGCAGTACGGGAACGGCTAATTTTACAATCTGAGCCGACATTCCGTCTTTAAGCATTCTGGGAATATTTTCATAGAAGCCGCCGCCCGTTATATGGGACACTGCCTTTACCTTTACATTTTCGATAAGTGAAAGCAGAGGCTTTACATAAATTTTTGTAGGTGTGAGCAGCGTTTCGCCCAGAGGCTTTTCAAGCTCGTCATACTCCTTGTATACGGTTTCTGCGTTTATACCGAATACCTTTCTCACGAGGGAAAAGCCGTTTGAATGTACTCCTGATGAAGCAAGACCGATAAGGACATCACCCTCTTCAAGCTCCGAGCCGTCTATTATTTTCTTCTTGTCTACAATGCCTACTGCAAAGCCTGCAAGGTCATATTCATCTATTGGATAAAAGCCCGGCATTTCGGCAGTTTCGCCGCCTACCAACGCACAGCCTGACTGTACACAGCCCTCAGCTACTCCCGAAACTATTTCGGCTACCTTTTCAGGCTCGTTCTTGCCAAGTGCCATATAGTCAAGGAAAAACAGCGGCTTTGCTCCTCCGCATACTACGTCATTTACGCACATAGCCACACAGTCTATTCCTATTGTATCGTGCTTGTCAAGCAGAAATGCAAGCTTGAGCTTTGTTCCTACTCCGTCAGTTCCCGAAACAAGCACAGGCTCCTCCATTCCTGACAAATTCGGCTGAAACAGTCCGCCGAAGCCTCCTATGCCTGATATTACACCGTCAGTTTTTGTTTTTGCTATGTGCTTTTTCATAAGCTCCACAGACTTATAGCCTGCGGTAACGTCTACACCGGCTTCCTTATAGCTTTCGCTAAAGCTTTTCATAAAAAATCCTCCACAATTAAATATAAATAATTTACTGAATTATCATCTCTGTATTTTTCTGCTGTACTTATCAAAAAATTCTTCTTCGGGCTTGCCTATTGGATAATCTCCTGAGAAACACGCACAGCAGAAATCTACATCTGAACTGTCCGCACAGCCGATTAAATCCTCAACAGAAATATATTCCAGCGAATCAGCTCCCATTTTCTCACGAAGCTCATCGGCAGTCATTCTGTTTGATATTAACTTCTCTCTTTCAGGCAGACTTGTTCCGTAGTAACAACTGTTCTTAAACGGCGGTGACGCAACTCTTACATGTACCTCCCTGGCTCCTGCCTTTTTCAACAATTCAACAATATGCGACATCGTTCCGCCGCGGACAATGCTGTCATCTATAATTACAACTCTTTTTCCGCATACTGTCGGCTTGAGTACGTTTATCTTTATTTCAAGAGTTCTCTTTCTCATACTGTCGCTGTCCATTGAAAGAGTTCTTCCAAGATACTTGTTTTTGATTATCGCAATACCGTAGGGTATGCCCGAAGCCGCCGCATAACCTATAGCACAGCTTACTCCGCTGTCGGGAATTCCGCATACAATGTCAGCTTCAACAGGATATTTTTCTGCCAGCACCTTTCCGACATTCATTCTGAACAGGTGAACGCTCTGATTATCAAGAACACTGTCAGGTCTGGCTACATAAATCTGCTCAAAAATACACATAGAGGTTCTGCCTCCGCAATGCTCGGTATAGCTGTGAACACCGCTTTCATCTATAACGACTACTTCACCCGGCTTTATATCTCTTACAAACTCAGCTCCCAAGCTGTCGAAAGCACAGCTTTCGGAGGAAACCATATAGCTGTTCTTCATCTTTCCAAGACAAAGCGGTCTGAACCCGTGAGGGTCACGCACAGCTATAAGCTTGCTCGGCGAAACTATTACCATTGAATACGCTCCCTCAAGCTTATCCATAGTTCTTAAAACGGCTTCCTCTATGCTGTCGGCTTCAATTCTCTCCCCTGCTATTATGTAGGATATAAGCTCTGCGTTACTGTTGGACTGGAATATTGAACCGCTTTCCTGAAGCTCCTCATAAAGCTTTGCCTTGTTCGTAATATCTCCGTTGTGAGCTATTGCGAGAGAACCGTATTTGTATCTCATAAGAAGCGGCTGTCCCGAAACAAGCTCATCTTCTTCAAACTTTCTCACAGAGTGCTTTACATGTCCTACAGCTATTTTTCCGTTCGGCAGTTCTTCAAGTGCATTGGAGCGGAACGCTTCGGAAATAACTCCGCTGTTTTTATAACACTTGAATTCTCCGTTATCGTTTACGCATATTCCCGCACCGAGCTGTCCTCTGTGCTGCAGGGAATACAGTCCGCTGCAAACCTCTACAACCGAGTCTATTTCATCATCATTTCTGTATATTCCGAATACTCCGCATTCCTCACGGGGCTTTTCGTCCTCAAAAGCATTAAATTTTGCTACCTTGCTCACAGCTCTGCCACCTTACTCTGAACAGCCTTGTCCTTTTCCATTACTCCCGCTTCCATATCAGCCTTGAGCTTATCAAGCTTTTCCGCAAGAGTATCGTCCGACAAAGCTAAAATCTGAACTGCAAGAAGTGCCGCATTGTCTGCTCCGTCTATTGCAACAGTCGCTACAGGTATTCCCTTGGGCATCTGCACCGTTGCAAGAAGTGCGTCAAGTCCGTCAAGTGTTGATGATTTTATCGGTATTCCTATAACGGGAATTGTAGTATGTGCGGCAAGCACTCCTGCAAGGTGAGCCGCCTTTCCTGCCGCTGCTATGATTACACCAAAGCCCCTGCTCCTTGCCGAAGAAGAAAATTCCGCTGCCTGTGCAGGTGTGCGGTGTGCTGACATAACGTGTACCTCAAAGGGAACTCCGTATTCCCTGAGAGTTTTTATTGCTCCCGATACAACAGGAAAGTCGCTGTCGCTTCCCATAATAACCGCTGCTTTTTTCATTTCAAACATTCCTTTCATTAATTCAATGCGTATTCCAAAAGGATTCGGTTTTTCGGAATCGTAAAATGTAATTCCAAAACTAAAAGGCTGTGGCAAACCTGCACCACAGCCTGAGTTTCACACTGTAACAAAACGCAAATATACCCACATATGGAAAAACATATCATTTGTTGTACAAACAATACCTACCATACAAGCTACCTCCGCAGAACAGTTACTGTATATATTTTATTGCATTTTTAAAATAATTTCAACTGTTTTTTATTTATACAATGAAATTCATCACTCTTTGTATTTTAAGAGTATTAAAAAGAATTTACAGAATATCTTTTTGTAAAATATAAACAAATCAGATTGAACTGTTTACTGTTTCAGGCGTTGTCATTATTGAAAACTTCCTTTACGGACGTTGCAAGACCTGCCAAGGACTGTATTTCCGAGGGAATTATAATCTTTGTAGCTTTGCCGTCGGCAGCCTTCTGGAATGCTTCAAGGCTCTTGAGAGCTATTACCTTGTCACTGGGAGCTGCTTCGTTCAGCATTTTCAGAGCGTCCGCATATGCCTGCTGTACGCTTCTTATAGCCTCTGCCTCACCCTGTGCCTCACGGATTTTTCTCTCCTTGATAGCGTCTGCCTGCAAAATAGCTGACTGTTTGTGACCTTCGGCAACAAGTATCTCACTTTCTCTCTGACCTTCAGCCTCAAGTATTCTCGCACGTCTTTCACGCTCAGCCTTCATCTGCTTCTCCATAGATTCCTGAATCTCTCTGGGAGGGAGAATGTTTTTAAGCTCAACTCTGTTTACCTTTATTCCCCATGCGTCTGTAGCTTCATCAAGTATTACTCTTATCTTACTGTTGATAACATCTCTTGATGTAAGAGTATGGTCAAGCTCCAGCTCACCTATGATATTTCTCAGAGTTGTTGCCGTAAGGTTTTCTATAGCCGAAATAGGATTTTCTACGCCGTATGTGTAGAGCTTGGGGTCTGTTATCTGAAAATACACTACGGTATCAATCTGCATTGTAACGTTATCCTTTGTTATAACGGGCTGAGGGGGGAAATCCACAACCTGCTCTTTAAGGGATACTCTCCTTGAAATTCTGTCTATAAACGGTATCTTCCAGTGAAGTCCTGTTCCCCATGATTCATGGTAAGCACCGAAACGCTCTATTACAAACGAATGTGCCTGCGGAACTACCTTTACATTCGCAACAAAAATCAGAATTGCTATTATTGCCAATATTACTATTACTAAAAAAAACGGACTCATAATCGTCATTCTTCCTTTCTTAAAGCTGTAAAAATTATACCTTTACTTCGCAGGGAGCAACTACCATTTTTACTCCCTCTATCGCCTTGACCTGTACCTTTGTTCCCGCAGGAATAAACGCACCTGTCTCCGACTTGGCAGACCATACCGAGCCTTCTGCCTTTACCTGTCCCACTGCTTCGGTATCATCTATATCCACAATGACATCTGCAACCTTTCCTATGTATCTGTCACAGTTTGTCGGAACATCTCCGCTCTTGCTTTTAAGGTGTCTTGCAAGCGGTCTTGTGGCTGCTATGCATACTATAGACAGCAGCGAAAATACTGCAAGCTGTACGATTAAATCATCTGTAAATACCGAAACTATCGCAGCGGCAACCGCTCCGACTGCAAACCAGAGGGATACAAGCTGAACTGTACACCCCTCCAGTATTACGGCAATTACTGCAACAATAATCCATACAACAGGTAAGCTTAAACCTTCTATCATAATAAATTCTCCTTTCATCTAAGACAGAAGTATACCCCGGCTCAATAATAAAATATCATATTCCGCTTATATAGTCAATATACAGCTTTGTAACAAAATAATTAAGGATTTTTTAACATTATAACGAAAATATAAATAAGTCTTTTTACATATAATTTAACAAACCCTGACGGAGCAAAACCATAAAGTTTAGGTCAAGCCTTTTCAAAGGCTTGCGGGTCGAGGGCAGAGCCCTCGTCAGGATTTTCAAGGGTGAAACCCTTAAATACTAAATACATTAAATCATCAATGCCGTAAAACAGCATTGATATAAATAAAACGGAGCTGAGTTTATGGACATTAAAATTATAGCATCGGTTTTTGCAGGAGCTGTTCTGTTTTTTACATTCCTCTACGCAGTCAAGAAAAGCCGCAAGCCCTTCAAAAGAGCCGTTACCTCTGCCCTTTCGGGCATTCTTGCACTTGTTGCCGTAAATGCCGCAGGACTTTTCACAGGCGTATATATTCCCGTAAGCATACTGAGCATATGCATAAGTGCAGCGGGCGGTATTCCTGCCGTAACCGTTATGCTTATAATCGACACCTTTTTCAGATAAAGTCCTCTCTGCTGAAATCGGCGGCTGCTATTATGTTTAATGCCGTTTTCTTGTCGCCCGTCATAAGTGCCACGACAGCCTGATATATAACGTCCGTATTATTGTAAAAGACATTTTTAACCACGCTTGCCTGCTCCGCATTGGGGGCATACATACTTATCTGCAAAAGCTGGTTCTTTCCGTCATTTATCGTACATTCCACATATGAACGGCTGTTTTTGGTTTTCAGCTTTACATCGTTGTCCTGTTTTATATCACGCTGACGCAGAGCCTGTCTGTATTTTTCAAGAGCTTTGTCCCTGACGGACGCAGGAAGCCCGTCTGCAAGATTTTTTACTATAAATCTTCCCGATTCCGAAATCCTGTAAATCTGAGAGTCTTTGTCGTCAGCTTCAAGCTGACCGTTTGCCGTAAGTTCATCAAATCCCTGCGAGGCTTCAAAATAATTTGCCGCACCGCATTTCTGCAAAACTCCGCATATAAAATCCTTGCCCGTACCGTTATCTGTCTTATCTACGAGATAGCATATCAGTACCTTTATCTTGTCCCTGTCACGAAGCCCTCCCGGAGCTACTCCGTCATTGGAACTGTTGTACAGAACATTGAACGACATTATATATACACCTCCTGTGAAAAATCCGTCAACCGCAGCAATTACTCTACATTCCTGTTTATCAAATCCTCTAAAGTCACACTTCCGAGATAATCGTCAATAATTTTATCCAGCTTTCTCCAAAGCGGAAGCGTCATACACTGTTCGGAACGTGCACATTCCGTTCCTCCGCTCAGCTTTGAGCAGGATACAGGTGCAAGAGTACCCTCGGTAAGCTTCAGTACAGAGCTTATAGTATACTTTGACGGCTCCTCTTTAAGTCTGTAGCCGCCGTTTTTACCTCTCATACTTTCCACAAAGCCTGCTTTTGACAACAGAGCTACAATATTTTCGAGGTATTTCATTGATACCTCCTGTCTCTCAGCCACACCCTTGAGAGAAACATAGCTTCCCTGCGAATTTACCGCCAAATCTATAAGAACCCTCAACGCATATCTTCCCTTTGTAGACACCATCATAAATTAACCGCCTCCTATGTTATTCAGTTTAAGGGCTCTGCCCTTAAAAATACAGCCAAAGTCTCTGACTTTGGAAAACGTGAGCTTTTGAAAAAGTTCACTCAAAACTTTCCCGTTATCTCCGTCATAAATTCATCTTAAACAAAAACAGCATAAAGCTTTTGTGACTTTATGCCGTCAACTAATCCTTGCTTTCTTAATCAGCCTGCAAGACCCCTGAAAAGTATGCTTACTATCAGTCTGTCCATTATCGTTACGGACAGGCTTCCGCAGAGAACTCCCAGAACTATTCCGCATATGACATCTGTAAGATAATGCACTCTCAGATATATCCTCGAAAAGCTTATGAGAGCCGCCAAAATCAGGACAGGTACCCACAAATCCCATTCGCACCTGAAAAAGCTTACTGCAAAAACAGAAAACGATGATGCAGAATGTCCCGACGGAAACGAATAAAAATCGGGACGTTTTGTAAGCAGCTTTTCGTCCTCCAGCTTGTGGCACGGACGCATTCTGCATACCGTATGCTTTATAAGCCCCTCTCCGAAAGCCGAGGTAAGACCTATCGCCACAAGAAAATTTACTCCCGTTACAATGCCGGCAGGATTTAGTATGAACGGAATACAAAGCAGTATCCATACAGAGCCTTTTGTACCAAGCATTGAAATGACTATCATTATGTTATTTAATACCGGTGTATGCAGCCGTCCAATCCAGTCCAGTACAAAGTCATCAATATATTGTATTTGTTTTAACATATCTTTCTCCCAATACAGTCTGTGAATATACTGAAATAAGCAGTATCATTACTCAGCCCACGGCGGAACGGTACTTACCTTTTCAGATGTCAGAAATTCTACGGAGCGTTCTATAGCGTCACGGGAATTTCCCCAGTCCTGTCCGTTTGCACGGTAGTCGAACATTGTGCAGAAATGAGCAACATCACCCTTCAGGCTTTCAAGATAGCCTCCTGCAAGCTTTGCGGTTGCCTTGTAGAAGTCGGGCAGATTTTTTGAGCTTACTCCGTGCTTCGACATAGCCGCTTTCATAAGCATTGTATAGTGCTTCATACATATGAAGGGCTGCTGTGAATAAAGCTTTTTGAAATCCTCGTCATTTTCCCACGTTTTAAAAATGCTTTCCATAAGGTGCTTCATACCCCATGACATTTTATTGCATACATAACAGCTTTCCTGAAGCTCCTCAAGCCTTGCAAGCGTTTTCTTGTCGGGCTTTCCCTTTACGTCCTTGGGGATAAGCTCATTCATTACCGTTTCAAGGTGAGTATCAAGAAGCAGTGCGTTCGGCAGACGCTTTCCGTAATGAACCATCATATTGAGATGCCTGTGACAGAACCCCATTTTGTTTGTATCAACACGTATATCAGGCTCCATCATAGCCGCACCCGTTATGTACTGTACATAGTTTTTCTCCAGCATAGCCGACATACGGCATATGGGACAGCCGTCCCTCGGTGCAAAAACATCATTTATCGGTATTGTACATATGTTTTCTTTCATAATTACCCTCTTTTCTTAAAAAAACTACTTCTTTTCCTTTTTTCTTTTATTTTTTATAAAACGCCTTTTTATAAAATATCCGATTCCCATATCCAGCAGGTCATAGCTGAAAAACTCATATTTCCGCACAACTCCCTGTCCGAACTTTCCCAGAAATTTATATATTTTCGGATTACGCATAAATCTCTTGAAAGCATTTTCCTTTCCGAGCTTGAACTCCATTTTATCATCAAGCCAAGAATTTGTAGCATAATGCTTCATAATCTCGCTGTACTCGCCCATACTCAGAAAATACGTCCCGTCTATAAGCTGCGACCTGTTGTTCCATATCAAGGTGGGATACTCGCTTTCAAGCACGGGCATATTCAGGGTAGTGTTAAGCTGCTTGAAGCCTCCCTCAAAGGTAAGTCCCTCATAGCATTTCATAAATTTATCAAGAAGCTCATCGTCACTCATACAGCCGAAAAACAAGCCTGTTGCAATTCGTCTTTCAGTTTCAAACGCAAGCACTCTTTTATAATCAAGATACTTGTCCAACGCTCCCTCCGTAAGTATTTCAACATCTGTGTCAATATAGAAGCCGCCGTACTTCTTCAGAGCAACAAGCCTTGCAACATCGGAAACAAACGCCCATTTTTTATTTTCATACGCTCCTCTTGTAAACTCACACATATTAACGTCAAAGTTCGTTTCGTTCCATTCCATAAACTCATAGCCGGGACAGTTCCTTTTCCACGTCTCCATACACTTTTTTATAATGTCGGACTTTTCACCTTTTCCGAACCAGCAGTAATGAACAATCTTAGGTATCATTTTTATAACCTCACTAAACTAAATTCTTTCTCATTCCTTAAATAAATCCGTTCTTATTGTAGCATAAAAAAAATAAATATGGTATATTATTTTCAAAAGATTTATTTTTATTTTTTCTCCAAACAAAATACCCTAAAATATATCACAAATTTATGTTAATATATAAGCAAGAGTGAAAACAAAGTCAAAGGTTGACAATTACGGCAATATAGTAGATAATGTAATTACTCCGCTGAACGCTTTTATAAAGGAGAGTATAATTTTATGAGAGTGATAACAGGAAGTGCAAGAGGACGGCGGCTCAAGGCTCTTGAGGGACAGGACGTAAGACCGACTACGGAAAGAGTAAAGGAAGCTGTTTTCAGCATAATACAGTTTGAGATTGAGGGACGAAGCTTTCTTGACCTGTTCGCAGGCTCGGGACAGATGGGAATAGAGGCACTGAGCAGAGGTGCTGCAAAATCCGTATTCATAGACGAAAAAAAAGCCTGCATTGATATTATAAAACAGAATCTCATACATACAGGACTTTCCGACAGGGCTGTGGTTATAAACACAAGCTCGCTGTCATTCGCAAAACGTCAGACAGGCGGCAGTTTCGATATAGCTTTCCTTGACCCGCCTTATAAAACAGGTATTCTTCAGGAAATACTGCCGTTTGTTGAAGATAAAATGAAAAAAACAGGTATAATTATATGCGAAAGTCCCGTTGATGATGAAATACCTGAAAAAATTAATGATTTTGTACTTGACAGAAATTATCGTTATGGTAAAATTATGATAAGTACGTATCGCTGTGAGAGTGAGGACTGATAATGAACAGAACGGTAATTTGTCCCGGAAGCTTCGACCCCGTTACGTTGGGACATATAGATATAATAGGTCGTGCTGCCGCTATGTTTGACAGGGTTATTGTTGCCGTTTTGATAAATTCAGCTAAAAAGCCCGTCTTCACGGTAGACGAACGTATAAGACTTCTGGAAAAGGCACTTGTCGGACTTGATAATGTCGAAATACGCAGCTTCGACGGACTTCTTGCAGAGTATGCAAGGAAAACCGGTGCCGATGCCGTTGTAAGAGGGTTGAGGGCAGTTTCCGACTTTGAATACGAATTTCAGATGTCACTTACAAACAAGAAGCTTAATCCGGAGCTTGAAACAATCTTTTTAACATCACGGGCGGAATATATGTTTCTCAGTTCGAGCATTGTAAAGCAGATTGCTGTTCTGAACGGTGATATTACAAATTTTGTTCCGGAATGTATCCATGATGAAATAAAAAACAGACTTGCAGGAAATATCTGATATTTGTCCAAGTAAGACTTTTTCTGAAAGGTCAAGTGTTTCTTATATTTAAAAGTCAAAACAGAAGGATGGTTGAAAATGAAAGTTGAAGATTTGTTGCAGGAATTAAGAGAATTAGTTGAAGACGCTAAGGTTCTGCCGCTTTCAGGCGGAAAATGCCTTATAGATGCTGAAAGCATAAAAGAACTGCTGGACGATATTGACGATACTCTTCCGCAGGAAGTAAGACAGGCAAAGGCTATAGTTGCCGACAGACAGAAGATTATGGCTGATGCTAAGGCTGAAGCTGAAAATATCATACGTTCTGCCGAGGACAAGAAAAAATCCCTCGTTACACAGAACGAAATCGTAAGACAGGCTCAGGCTGAGGCAAATGAGATTATCTCGGACGCAAAGAGCAAGTCAAGAGATATGCGTATGGCTGTTAACGACTATGTTGAGGATATTCTCAGAAATTCCGAGGAGCTTCTCACAAATCAGGTTAACGCTCTTAAAAAGACACGTCAGAACATAAAGGCAAGCCACAAGCAGGCTACACCCCCTCCCGTTCAGAAGCCTGTCACTCCCGGTCAGGATTAATAAAGCTCTTTTACATACTGTAAGGGCATACATAAACCGAAGCGGTTATGTATGCCCTTACTTTTGAATTATTAAATCTTTCTTAAATACTATAGACAATGAATTTCTCTGACGCTATAATTATATTGTATTGCCAATATTTTTCAGAGGTTGTGTTGTGCTATGATGAGATTGTTCCGGACAGATGACAGCATTATATATGAAGCAGACAATATTTCAGAGGGAGTATGGATTGAGCTTTCATCTCCCGACAATGACGAAATAACTCAGGTAATTTCATCGCTGAAATTAAACCGTGAGGATTTGATGGCAGCTATCGACCTTGAGGAAAAGAACCGTATAGAAATACACGATAACTATACACTTATACTCGTGGATATTCCCGCCAAGGAAACACGTCACCAGCAGGAAAGCTATACAACTATCCCTCTCGGTATAATAATAACCGAAAACAATATCGTAACCGTATGCTCTCAGGAAACATCTGTATTAGGTTATTTCAGACAGAACCGTATGAAAGATTTCTCCACAAAGAAAAAGCTGCGTTTTGTATATCAGATTATGTTCAGAACATCACTTCTCTATCAGCAGGCTTTGACAGACATTGACGGCAAGCGTACCGAATTTGAAGAAAATATAGAAAACATAACCAGTGAACAGGATTTGATAAGCCTCCACGAGCTGGAATCCACCCTTGTGTACTTCTTAACCTCACTCAGAGGCAACTACAACGTCCTCAACCGTCTGGAACGCTACAGCCGAATACAGCGTTATCCCGAGGACAGGGAGCTTCTCGATGATGTAATCATAGAAAATCAGCAGGCTATAGAAATGGCTCAGATATACAGGGATATTATAGACAGTACCCGTGAGCTTATGTCCTCTATGATAGACTCCAAGCTGAACAATGTAATGAAACGGCTCACGTCCATAACCCTCATACTTTCCATACCCACAATCATTTCAGGACTTTACGGAATGAACGTAGACCAAAACTGGATGCCTCTTGCCTATACTCCGCACGGCTTCGGTATTATAAGCATACTCACCGCCACAATATGCGTTGTTCTTATTATCTACCTCAGAAAAAAAAGAATGCTCTGACCCTGACATACATAACCTTTAAGTTTAGGTCAAGCCTTTTCAAAGGCTTGCGGGTCGAGGGCAGAGCCCTCGTCAGGATTTTAAAGGGCGAAGCCCTTTAACTCTCAATATTTCAAAACAAAAATGCCGCATAAAAGCGGCATTTTTAGTATTCGTTACTTGTCAAGAATTGATTTGTCAAATACCTTTCTGAATATCAGGCTTCCGTCTGCATTGGTATACTGCATTACCAGTTTGGGATTATCCAGTTTAACGTACTGCACCATAAGCTTCATAAGCGGTTTAAGCTTATCTATGGTTGCACTGTCCTCAAAGCTTTTTTCGGCTACATCTTTGGAAATCTCAAGGCTTTCGGCGGGTATCTGCTCCTTGAACTTGTAATCGTAAATGATTGCATCTCTTTCAACGGTTATGTCAAGGGTGAACTCAGACGAGCTGTTATTGATGCTTTCCTCCGTTTTCTCAAGCATAGCTTTCATTGCGGCACTTCCGAACAGCTCCTCTACAGTAGCATAAAGCTTTGTGCCTGATGCAGTATCGCCTGACGTACCGCTGCTTACTGACGATGAGCTTGCCTTACTGTCGGAGCCTGCCTTACTGTCGGAGCCTGCCTTACTGCTGTCTGAAGATGAGCTGCTGTCCGAATAAGAACCCGATGAGGACGAATTATCCGTGTATGAGCTGCTGTCATCTGAAGAAACGCCGCTCTCCGTATTATCCGAAACGCTTCCTGATGAATCCAAAACAGATGAGGACGATTCCGGATTCTTTGTTTTTTCAAGCTTGTTCATAAAGTCCATAAATCCGCAGGACGTAAGCGACAGCACACACGAGGCTGCTATTGCAGCGGCTATAACAGACTTAAATAATCTTTTCATACTTTCCCTCCTTTCAAAAAATGTTTTTTCAATACAAGCCTAATATATCATTTTTATCTTACTATGTCAACAAATAATTATATTCTATATAATTTTATTCGCATAAAGAATAATTTTATTATTGCAGCGGTTTAAGATAAAATCAAGATATTAAATAAAAAATAATGTTTTCGATTGCATTATTTGTATAATATATGCTATAATTCATATTAGTATATAGAATAAAAAATTTTAAGGAGGAAAATGTTTATGAGAATATTGATTTTATCTGCATCAACGGGCGGAGGACATATGAGAACCGCCAACGCTATGAAAAAGTACATAGAAGAGAACAGACCTGATGATGTTGTTCAGGTTGTAGATACACTTGAGCGTGTGGGACATCTTTATAACAAGACCGTTTCAGAGGGCTATGAGCTGATGGTAAAGGCAGCTCCCAAATTTTTCGGCACCGTATACAACCAGACAAACAAGGAAACGCCGATGAATAACTGGGCGACAAAATTCCAGCACATTCTCTCCAAAAGACTTCTTCCCCTTATGGTTGAGTTCCGACCTGACGTTATGATATGCGTACACGCATTTTGTGCCGATATGGCGTCATGCCTTAAAATGAAATACAAAATGGACGTGCCTATAATATGCCTGATTACGGATTTTGCAATACATAAAATGTACGTGCAGAGAGGTATTGACGCTTATGTTGTATCAAATCAGGAAATGGTCTATGCACTGGAGGCATTCGGAGTTGACCCCCATACGGTGCAGGTAAGCGGAATACCCATAGACCCCGTTTTCTACAATCCGCAGAACCGTGTTCAGCTTATGAAAAAAATGAATCTCGACCCGAATTTAAGCACACTCCTTTTAATGGCGGGAAGCTTCGGCGTAAAGGACATATTCAAAATATACCGTGAAATAGTTGAAACGGAAGCGGATTTTCAGATTATCGTAATAACGGGAAAAAACAAAAAGCTTTTTGAAGCCTTCAGCAAAATGCTCGACAAGGACGCAAGCTACGTTGAGGCAATAGCGGAGGTACCAGAGGAAAACACCGAAATTGAGCTTGAGGAGGAGCTTGAGGAGCTTGATTTGTACAATCTTACGGAGGAGGAGGCGGAGCTGCCGGAGGAAGCTGTCAGCACCGAGGATACAAAGGAAACGACCTACGGCGAGATAAACAGGGTATATTCGGGCAAGTACGGCAAAAAGCCTACGAAGCTTCTCTACTTTGTAAACAACATACACGAGTATATGTATATATCCGACCTTATCATCACAAAGCCGGGCGGACTTACCGTAAGCGAGGCTATAGCCTCAACACTGCCTATGGCTATTTTCAGTGCATTTCCCGGTCAGGAGGAGGATAATGCAGAATACCTCCAGCGTAACAATATGGCTGTACGTCTTCCCAAAAAGAACCCCGGAAAGACTGTTCACAATCTGCTGCTTAATACTGAAAAAATGGCTGCCATGAAAGAAGCGTGCCGCCGTAACTATCGTGAAAACTCCGCAGGGAAAATCTTTGAGCTTGCCGACAGGCTTGTAAAATCATACAGAATAAAGAATAAGACCTATGACGCAGAGGAAGTATCTGAAATGCTGATTAAAAATAATTTTTCGGGGGCGTGATATATGAAAAACCGTATTGTCAGAATATTATTTGTTTTCCTTACGGCGTTCACCGTCTTGTGCAGCTCCTCGTGCGGCTCGTCTCAGAACGATGAAAACAGAGTAAGGGACAGCGATAATCTTCTTGCGAGCGTCCAGAAAAGCTCCAATGCTCCCGTATATGATTTCAGGAAAACAACCTCACAGCCCGAGGAATATACGGCATATTCGGGCAAATGCTGCGAGCTTGCACTGAATATGCTTATGTCGGATAACTACTATAAGGAAAATACCGCTTATGCTCCTTTATCCGTATCGCTCACGCTTTCGGCTTTTGAAAACGGTGCTTCTCATAAATCACTCAGCGAAATAAAAAATCTTGTCGGAAAGCCCAACTACAGCACAGACGCTGTAAACAAATGCAGCTCCTATATTTCACAGAGAACACAGTTCCTCAATTCTGAGGACGCAGGAGTTTTCAACATCTGCTCAATGTGGGTATCGGATAAGCTGTCTCCTAAAAGGAGCTTTCTGCAAAAATACGACAATTTCTACAGCATATACGCATACAGCACGGATTTCTCAAAAAGCAACGTAAACACGATAATTTCAAACCTTATGGCAGATAATTCAAAATCACTGCTTCCCGTGGGGGATATAACCACACGGTCTGATTACCGCCTTTATATGGACTGCTCCGCAGCAGTAAGCGATGTATGGCTT
The DNA here is from genome assembly GCA_900316615.1 of uncultured Eubacteriales bacterium. Lineage (GTDB taxonomy): Bacteria > Bacillota > Clostridia > Oscillospirales > Acutalibacteraceae > CAG-964. The sequence continues at coordinate 19,144 of ONDU01000009.1, forward strand.
ACTCCGTACACTGAAAGCAGCATCAAAAAGGGAAAATTTGAAGCCTACGGCGGAAAAGCGACAGACGCAGTATATATCGAAAGCCTTGAGAGAGCCTTTGAAACGACCTCAGCCAAGGGCTTCGTAAAGGATTTGAAGAATACTCCCTGCAAAATGGTCTTTATTCTTCCCAACAGCAATCAAAGCCTTGAGGCTTACGTAAAATCGCTGACCTATGACAAGCTTGTAAGTATGCCCGAAAGCGTTTCCGCAACCGAATTTTCAAAAGTAAGCATACCCGAATTTTCCGTCAGCAAAAACGCAAGCTTGAAGAATACTCTGGGAAAGCTTGGGGTAAAGAGTATTTTTTCAGAGGAAGCGGATATTTCAAAGGGCTTTTCCGAAAACGTGTATGTTGATGATATTACGCAGTCTGTAAGCATAACCGTAAACCATAACGGCATTTCGGCAGACAAAAGCAATTCGGCAGGCAACGGCGGCAGCGAAAACAACGTTCAGCCTCAAGCAAAGGATAATATAGTTTTTGACAGACCTTTTATTTATGCTGTAGTTGACAACGAAAGCTATATTCCTATAATAATAGGTACTGTTACTAATCCGCAGTAAAGGATAAATTATGAAAAAAAAGATTAACTTCACTTTGATTTTCAATATAGTTGTAATCGCCATTTCAGTATCGCTTGTAGCTTACTTTTGTTTTTCTGAGGACGGTTTGGCCGACCTTATAAGGTCAAATGTACGTATGGATATATTCTGGATATTTATGGCTGTAGTGTGCCAGCTTTCCAATATGTTCATAGACTCCGTCATAACATGGCTTTATCTTCGCAGGGGCAGTCAGCCGTTTTCTCTTCTTGACGGAATTAAAAATTCGTGCGTCGGAAGCTTTTACAGCTGTATAACTCCGTCATCAACGGGCGGACAGCCTATGCAGATTGTTTTTCTTTCCAAAAAGCACATAGATATAGGCTTTGCCATGTCCTGTATGACGCAGAAATTTCTCGTATTTCAGATAACTACAACACTTGTCAGTGTTACAACTCTAATAGTAAAATTCGATTTTTTTGTAAAGCTTGTCGATAATCCGATTTTGTGGGTTTTCGTATTGCTTGGTTTTCTGTCTCAGGTAACTGTTACAAGCGGATTTCTCATTGTTTCGTTCAGCACAAGGCTTTCAAGGTGGCTGCTTAAAGTCACAGGAGCTATACTCAAAAGGTTAAAATTCGTCAAAGACCCTCAGGGAAAAATCGACCACCTGACAAAACAGGTGGAAATGTTCCACTCTGAAAACAAGGCTCTTCTTAAACAGCCCAAGCTTCTGTTAATATCCTATATTCTTATTTTTATACAGATTATGATAATACTTGCAGTGCCTTACTGCATATACAGAAGCTTTTGTATAAACGATGCTTCTCTGACAGATATGATGTTTTCCCAGTCGTTTGTAAATCTTGCGTCCTCACTTGTACCGCTGCCGGGAGCAACAGGTGCCGCAGAGCTTTCGTTTTCTGTATTCTACAACAGGTTCTTCGGAAAAAATATACTGAAATCCGCTCTGCTGCTTTGGAGAACAATAACATACTATTTTGTCATAATTATATGCTTTCCGTTTTCAATGCTTACCAAAACCCAAAAAACCGATACTTCTGCTGAGGAACAGAACGGAGAAGCTTCCGAATAAATTTGCATACCTGATATAAGTGTATAGGGGGAATGTTTATGGATAAAAATGAGGTGACTATAAGTATAATAATACCTATTTACAATGTAGGAGAATATCTGCACAGATGCCTGTCCTCTGTTGCCTGTCAGACCTTCAAGGACTACGAGGTAATAATGGTCAATGACGGCTCTACCGATAAAAGCTGCGAAATTGCAGAGAGCTTCACAAAACACTTTGTGAACTTCAGACTGGTGCATAATACTCAGAAGGGAGTATCCTACGCCAGAAATCTCGGTGTTTCACTTGCAAGAGGTGAGTATATAGCATTTGTGGACAGCGATGACTATATTGACCCGAACTATCTGCTTCGCCTGTACAGTGCCGCAAAGGAATATGATGCAGACGTTGCTCACTGCAACTACGTTCTCTACAATATAGATTCGGGCTTTCTTCATTCCGTAAGAGTAAGAAAGCCACGCAAGGGAATTATGACAAATATCGGAATGGTTCGCAGGACAATCTCAGACTTCTTTATGCGGTCTTACCTCTGGAATAAGCTTTGGAAGCGTTCTCTGTTCACGGACAACAATATAATCTTCCCCGATATGAAATTTGAGGATATTGCTACAGTTTCAAAGCTTCTCTATTTCGCAAACAAGGGTATAATCATCGACCAATATCTTTATTATTATACAATCCGTGACGGAAGCATTGTCCAGACCGTTTCGCTTCAGAATATAAGCGACTACATTCTTTCATTCGGAATGCTCAGACGCTTTTTTACCGACAGGAATGAGCTTACAAATGTAACCTTTCCTTTTATACGACTTGCTCAGACTATGGTGTGTGTAAATATCGTAAACCTTTTCAGATTTCATTTCAGACGCAGAAATTTCAAGGGGTATCTCAGGAACGTAAACGCAGCTACAAGAAACATACTTTATTTTTACACAAAGAGATTTAAAAAAGCCTCAAATCAGGAGGTAAAACTTCCGTATAAATTCATTGAGCCTGAGGACAGAAGCAAAAAACGAAAATGAGCTGATGTTTCAAGATATTTTTGGGCAGATATTTGCCCCGATACCTTTTTATGGTATCGGGGCATTTTTCATAGCTTTCATTAAAAAATTTGTTTTTCTTACCACTTATCGGCTATGCAGACTTCTACACCCATAGAATTTTTAGCTTTCTGCTCTGTAATCCAGTAACCGTTTGCGGTATAATCCCAAACAATGTCCTGCGTCTGCGGTGAACCACTTGCTGTAGTAAATATTACCATATCGAACTTTGTGTTCAGTTCTGCCTTATAAACAGTCTGTCCGTAAGAATTGGTTGACTGATATGACATAACTGCACCGGGCCACTGTGCATTTGTTTCGCCTGTTTCGCTGTTCCAAGCATAGACATACACATTACCCCAGTTTTTATTGTCCGTAAACTTTATTGTACAAACTGACGGCTGTATCGGTGTTTCATTCTTTTCCGGCAGATACTGAGGTTCTTCCGCTGACGGCAGACTTATCGGTTCGCCGATTTCATAATCAAGGTTTTCATGAAGTAAAAATCTCTGAAGCAGAACCGCATCTTTAACAGAAACTTTTCCGTCACCGTTTATGTCACCGAGCATATTTTCATACGGAGTTGCGGTTACAAGTCCTACATTCGACTTCAAAATACGCACAACGTCCTTGAGCGTAACCGATTTGTCCTTGTTGAAGTCTCCGAGCAGTTTGCTTAAAGGCTCGCAGTGAGCGTTGCCATCTTTAACGTCGAACTCATAGTTGTACTGACACACCCGGTCGAAAACATCTCTGAACTTTGCCTGAAGCATATATTTTCCGTTTGCAAGACTGCCGAGAGCAACCGTTTTCTTTTCGGGTCTTGTACTTGTGTATGATTTTACGCTCATATCCTTTTCGTCTATAACGTCTATGTCAAATGAGAGCATAGGAGAGCTTTGCTCATTGAGAGTCCACTCAAGAGTATTATTCTTTATCTGCATACGGTTTACAGCAAAGCTTCCGAAGCCAGGCATATCCGGCTGAGTAATGGAATACGGTATTACTCTCTGGCTGTTTTCGTCATATTCTTCCTGATTTTCCACAGGTTCTCCCGCACTTCCGAAGAAACATTCACTGTTGAAATTTATTTCATGACTTCCCTTTTTGTTGTCCTGAAAATAGCTGTATGACATAGTTCCCTTATTGAGAGAAATCCATTGGTCTGTATTTTTGTCGCATGTATACACATTCTTCATATATATGTCACGCTTTAACTCGGAATACTGAGCACCAAAGTTTTCCATAAACTGTGACATAGAACCTTTTATACAGGTTTCTTTCATAGTAGTATCGAAGTAGCAGGTCAAATCCCACTTGCCTGTTTCCACATCTCTTACCCACTGTCCTATAAACGTTCTTCCTGTTGATTTATCCTTCCAGCAATGAACCAAATATGTATACCACTTGCTCGGCTGCCAGTTGTAATCCATAGCGTAGTTATGTCCGTTGCCCTCGTTGCCGAAGCTGTGTTCATCTCCCTCAGGATAAACTCTTGTCGGAGTAGATATTACGCTGCTTTCATCACTTCCGTTTATTATATCCCAAAATGAAAAAAGAGTATTCTTTCTTTCGGAACCGCTCTGGAAGCCGCCGTAGAAGCTGCCGCCTGAAGCATTCGGATACGTTTGTTTTATTTCTGATATATCAAGCCCTGCAAAACACATCTGCCAGTATGTAGCATGTGCCTGCTCATTGGTTTTAAAATCTATCATAAAGCTTGAAAAGCTTCCGCTTGTTTCCGTCAACTTAGGGTCGGAATATATATTGTGTGCAAACAACGTCTTTCCCGATGGCTGAGCCTCAGATACAGCAGCCTGTGCCGGCGATACCGCAACTGCCGACAGCATAGCCGCACTCAGCATTACTGCTGCGGCTCTTTTGTAAATCTTCTTAAATCTCATAAATCTCGCTCCGTTATTATATAAAAACTTATGACAACAGTACATTTGCCTGAATTTTAATTTTTTCATAATAATATACTGTTTTTTCCCTTTTTATTCCGAACAGTAAAATATACACCAAATCAGTATAATTATAGTTAAATTAATAAATATTGTCAATATTTATTAATAATATAAAGAAATATTAGCATCTTCTACACTGTGCAACATAAAATTTTTATATTTTATGTTGAATATTACATTTGTTATTGTTATAATTTGATTAAAATAAAAGAGGGTAAAGCTTCAAGGTCTTATTTTACAAAGCATTGTCTGCTGAAAGGAGATAAAAAATATGGCGTTAAGTAAGGAACAATCGGAAAGGTATGCAAGACAGCTTATTTTAAGCGAAATAGGTACTGACGGTCAGAAAAAACTCATGAAAGCAAAGGTTCTCATTATCGGTGCGGGCGGACTTGGCTCTCCTGCCGCTATGTATCTTACTGCCGCAGGAGTTGGTACAATAGGAATAGCTGATGCAGACAAGGTAGATTTATCAAATCTTCAGCGTCAGATTATACACTCAACCTCCGACCTCGGAAAAGAAAAGGTTGTTTCCGCTAAGGAAACAATGGAAAACATCAATCCCGATGTATGCGTAAAAGCTTATAATATACGTATAACCTCCGATAACATAGACGAAATTATAAAGGGTTATGATTTTATAATAGACGCTACCGATAACTTCGCCTCAAAATTTTTAATCAACGATGCTTGTGTACGCTGTCGGAAGCCATTTGTCCATGCAGGCGTTACGGGCTTTCGTGGACAGGTTATGACATATGTTCCCGATACGGGAGCGGCATGCTACAGGTGTGTATTTAAAAATCCCCCCGCTGAGGGAAGTGTTCCTACGGGCAGACGGCTTGGAGTTGTCGGTGCGGCTGTCGGCACTATAGGAAGTATTGAAGCGGCAGAAGCTATAAAATATATTTTAGGCACGGGAGAGCTTCTTACAGGCTGTCTGCTGACATATGACGCACTGAAAATGGAATTTAGAAAAATAAAGCTTCCTGATAAAACTCACGATTGTCCTGTATGCGGCTCGGCTTCAAAAAACAGTGATTTATCACAGTAAACTGTAAAAATTTTTACAATAAATAAGAGTATTATGCTTTAATTTCCCAAAATTTTCAAATAATTTTTAAAAAGCTATTGATAAATTTAATTTTGTAAAATATAATTAAGTCATATTATATAATCAGTTTTTATATTATCATATAAGACTTTGTATAAGTATATATAATGCCCACACCACTTATTCTTTATATTATACCTCTTTTCTGTTAAGACCCCTGAAGTAAATTCCGGGGTCTTTTCAACATATTTTTCATAAAATTATCATACAAATGTATAATCAGAAGAAATATAAAAATAATATATATATCATAAAATTATCTTACATCATTCAAAGTTTACGTATTATTCATAAAAAATATGCTTTTACGCTATATATGAAAGTTATACTTCAATAGTAGGATATGGTATATATGCACCGTTTTACGGTGTCAGAAAATTTGGGAGGGTATTTGATATGAAAAAGAGCAGTATAAGCAAAAATACATCAAACGGATTAGGAAATTCCTCGGAGTTTCTCAGTATGGAGGAGCGTACAAGAGTTTTTAACGATGACCTTGAGTATGAGGATTTCGACGATATCTACGACTATGAAGATATTCGTAAATACGATATTAATTCATAATTTATCGTCACAGTCAGCCTGTTAAAAACACGTCAGCGGAGTACATTCAACAGTGTACTCCGTTTATTTTTGTATTAATGAAAAATTAACAGAAAGCGTATAATAAAATTTATTGTTAAAAACCTATTTATATGATATAATCTCATTGGTTATAGTTAGGGTTACAAGATGGGAGGTTATGACTTGAAAAAAGCTGTAATGAAATATATAAAAAAAGCAGCCGCAGTTATTATTATGGTATTGCTGTGCATCAACAACGCAGGCTGCGAAGGTTTAACCGAACAGTTTAAAAATATGGGTTTATCACCTTCTTCCAAAGCTGCTGAATCTGCAACTCAGGAGGTCACCGTACCGCAGCCGAGGCTTCCGGGAAGCTATGAGGTAAAGGATATAAAATACGGTTTTTATTCTCTGAAAACCGACTTTCAGAAAAACCTCTATAAAAAATTCATAGAGGTTATGAACTCCATAGACGATATTCCCGATGATGATGGTTTTTTCCCTCTGAAAAAAATAGAAATGAATGACAATCAGCTTACCGAGGGCGGAATAAGGATTGTAATAGAAGCTTTCAGTTGTGATCACCCCGAAGTTTTCTGGCTTTCAAACACATTCGGCTATTACACGGATAAAAATATTACCATGGTACACTTGTATTCAAATTTCAGCAAGCGTCAGGTAGTAGAAATGAAAAAAGAGCTTAATGCCGCTGTGGAAAGCTTTATTAATGAAGTTCCTTCAGGTATGGGGGAATATGAAAGAGAAAAGTTCGTTCACGACAAAATCATAAACGACTGTGATTATGCCGATAACATTAAAAGCTCACGGGAAAACCCCACCGCATTTTCTATATACGGTGCTCTTGTTGAACATTCGGCTGTATGCGAGGGCTACACAAAGGCAACTCAGTACATTTTGAAAATGGTCGGAATACAGAGCATTTCCGTAAACGGCTACAGTAAAAGTGAGCTTCACCAGTGGTGCATTGTAAATATAAACAGGCAGTGGTATCATCTTGACACCACATGGGACGAGAAACAGGTCAGCGAGGAAGACGAACGTGATAAAACGGACGACAATATTCTTTATTTTTACTTCAATACTACAGACTCATATATTGAAGCTGATCACAAAATTGCAAAGCCCTATACTGCATTGACGGAAGAACAGCTCTGCGGACAGGACATACAGAAAACAAAGGTTTTCAATATGCCTCTGCCTACCTGCACGAGCGAAAAGGATACGTTCTACAACAGAGAGGGTGCGTACCTGAGCGACTTTTACGATGAAGACGAATACAACAACATTATCAATAAAATGTATATAATAGCTCAGAACAGAACCGGAGCATTCTATCTGAAAATTGCCGACAGTCTTAATTTCAACACAACCATAGACCAGTTATTTTATGTTCCTCCGTATTACTTTTTTGAATACACTACGGATATAAACATAAAGCTTCAGAAGCAGTACGGCAAGAAATACCGCATAAGCGACAGAATAACTATGTCTACTCTTGAGGAACAGAAGATAATAAAAATCGAGCTTTCCTATGAAAAATGGGGCTGAGATTAATTCAACAATCTGAACTGAGATAACATAAAGTTTAGGTCAAGCCTTTTCAAAGGCTTGCGGGTCAAGGGCAGAGCCCTTGCGGTTTCCAAAGGCAGAGCCTTTGGTAGGATTTTTAAGGGCAGAGCCCTTAAACTAAAGGAAAGGGTGTTTGTTAATGTTAAATCATATTATAGACCTTGAATTGCTTTCATTCTCCGATTTACAGGAGATTATTCAGCTTGCAGGAAAAATTATGAGAAATCCTGAAAAATACAGCGAAGCCTGTAAGGGAAAAATACTTGCAACTCTTTTTTATGAACCGAGTACAAGAACACAAATGAGCTTTCAGACAGCTATGCTGCGTCTGGGCGGTTCTGTCATAGGCTTTGATGACCCTATGAATTCATCTGTTGCAAAGGGCGAAAGCCTTAAGGATACTATAAAGATTATGAGCGGCTATGCCGATATTATAGCTATGCGTCACCCGCTTGAGGGAAGTGCAAGGGGTGCGTCACTGTACAGTGATGTTCCCGTTATAAACGCAGGTGACGGAGGACACCTCCACCCTACCCAGACGCTTACGGACGTTGTTACTCTGCACAATGAAAAGGGCAGGCTTAATCATCTTAACATAGGTCTTTGCGGAGATTTGAAAAACGGAAGAACGGTACATTCTCTTATAAAAACGATGTCGCATTTTGAGGGCAATAAATTCATACTTATTTCCACGCCTGAGCTTGGAGTACCTAAATACATAAAGGATATTATGGACGAGCAGGGCTGCGAATATGAGGAAATTCCTACGCTTCAGGAGGCTATGCCGCTTCTTGACGTGCTTTATATGACGAGGATACAGAGGGAACGCTTTGCAAGTGAGGAGGAATATCTTGCTCAGAAAGGGGTATTTGTTCTTGACGCAAGGAAGCTTTCGCTGGGCAGGGAAAATCTCAAGGTACTGCACCCTCTGCCCCGTGTTGATGAAATCGAGGTTGAGGTTGACGATGACCCGAGGTGCGTATACTTCAAGCAGGCTGTATACGGAATGTACGCAAGAATGGCACTGATACTTCTCACGCTTGAGGGTGCAAGGTATTCATACGCAAAGGGCAAGGTAATCATTGACGAAACAGGCTGTCCCAATCCTAAATGTATCACGCATACGGAAAGCTATATGCCGAAGGAATTCAGAAAAAAGGGTAATGCTCTTGTATGTGAGTACTGCGACGCTCAGAAAGAATTATAGTTTAAGGGTTTCACCCTTAACAATCCTGACCAAAGGCTCTGCCTTTGGAAACCGCAAGGGCTTCTGCCCTTGACCCGCAAGGGCTCTGCCCTTGACCCGCCAAGGCTCCGCCTTTGGAAACCGCAAGGGCTCTGCCCTTGACCCGCAAGCCTTTGAAAAGGCTTGACCTAAACTTCAAGGCTTATGTAACACAAAATAACAGCTGTAAACAGAATTTCTGCTTACAGCTGCTTTTTAGTTGTACGTATCAATTAAAATCAGATAGCCACTCTGGGAGTAGTTCTTATAAATATGAAATTCTTGAAAGAACCGTCGTTTGAACCCGAGGAATCTGTAATACCTTCGCTTATCCTGAGCGTTGTGGTAGATGTTGAATAACCGCTTCCGTACATATTGTTAAGTATAGTACCTGACATTATAGAGTAGTCACCGGTAGTTGTGTTATTATGGATAGCTTCTATAAAACCTGCATCGGTAGTAACACTGCCGTCCATAGGCATTATTGTATTTGCATTGCCTCCCTTTACGAAACGAAATTCCTCGTTTGAGGGGGAAGTAAATACATAGTCAAGCATATACTGCTTATCGGGGTTTGACGGTGAGCTTGTGCCGTTTATACTTCTGAACGAGAAGCTTGCCTCCTTGATATTATCAACAGTAAACACAGGTACAAAAAAGTTGGAAATTACTGTACCATCGGGCTTTGTATATGTTGTATAATACTTCGCAAGAGCATACTTGAACGTGCCGCATCTGTAGAGAACATAATCGTTATATTCATCTGCCGCAACGGTATCCGCATCACAAAGCGGGTCAGCACCGCCGTTTCTGGCAGTTACATAATCCGCAAGTGCATTGGCAAAGCTCGGAAATGTACTTGTGGAGTTATCTACAAGCTGTATGTCCACTGCATTTCTCAGATATTTGCTGAAGTTTTCCTGCATAAGAGATATGGAACGCTGAGATTCCGATATATTTCTTACGCACTGGTAGTCCTCCATTGCGGTAATTACAACCTGAAGGGAAAGAACTGCTACTATAGCCAGTATAGCCAGTGTGGCGAGCATTTCAATCAACGTCGTACCACGCTTGCTTCTGAATTTTTTACCTATTTTCTTTATATAGTCGGTTTTTAAATTCACAGCTTTTATCCCTCCTTTAAGATGAAACAAGTACTTCGCCGTCACAGGTTACAAACATATTCTGCCTTGTTCCGTAATAAACACTTACCGTAATCTTATAAACATCATATGTTTTTGTTGTACCGGCTACAGCGTCCTGCGTTGTTCTGGCTTCATTCTGAATTTTTACATATCTTTTCTGGATATTTGGATCAAATCCTGAATATGCGGTCTGCTGCTCCAATACATCATACTGTGAAGGATCATAAATGGTGCTGTACAGATGTATATCGGTATCAGCCTGCACAGTGCCTGTAAAGAACGATGATTCAAAAGCAAGTGTTGAACCTGAACCGGTAAGGCAGTCATCAAGTGCCGTACCTGTTCCCGTTACTGACGGCTGCTCTGCCTGCTTTGAGATAATCGACATTATAATATCGCAGTCTCTCTGTGCAAGCGACTGAGCATCGTCCTTTTTCGCACCCATCTGTACAGAACGGTAGCTCAGGTTGAGCCCCATTATAGAAGCTCCAACCGTAAGCATAATAATTGTAACCGCAACAATAAGCTCCAGCAAAGACAGTCCTTTTTTGTTGTTAATACGTCTTTTAAGTTTAGAGCTTAATAATTTTTTCATTAATAGTACCTCTCACTTGCAACATCAAATTTTGTTTCCTGACTTACAATATGGTAGTTGCTTCCATCAGTTTTAAGTGTAGATCTTTGTCTGAGAATGTCACCCCTGAAGGCTACGCCTACAACATTTTCATTACCCACTACAGGAATATTGTAGGTTCCTGCTGTTGCAAATTTTATAGCCTCAACCGTTGTTCCGTTGCTAAGCTCCTGCTTAACGCTCAAATCCATTATAGGAAGAACATTAATTTTTCCTGCTGCATCAGGGTTAAGATATTTAGGCTTTGCCAGCTTCTTGGAGAATGTAACGGTCGAGTTACCCGACAAGTCGGCTGCCGTCAAAGTCAGAGTATCTGAACCCGCAAGCGGTGTAAATGTTGTAGCGGGAGACACAAGGTTGAGAATATTTGAAAATACGCTTGTAAATACATTGCTCTGATTAAAGCTGCTGCCTGTTGAGAAGCCTATTCCTGCGGGTATAAGTCTGTTCTCGCTGCCTGTTGACGTGCGGAGAGAGCTTCCGCCTGAGGCTGCTGTTCCTGTAAAGAAGTATTTTGCAGAGTCTGAGAAAAGCTCCAAGCCGGCAGGGACATTTGTATATGTACCCTCTGCAACAGTATATGACTTTCCGTCATATTTTACCTGGAAAGGAACCATTACCATAAGCTTGCAGCTGCCCTCTGCTCTGCCGTTGTTGAAGCCGTACAGCTTGAATGAGCCGTTGCCCTCTTTCTTTACGGTATTGGAAATGTTTCCGACTAAATCAAAGTGTATTGTAGGGTTGTTCCACGTAACTGTAGGTCCAATCGTGAGAACGACTGTAGGCGAACTGATTCTTATTCTGACATTGTTCTTTACAGTAAAGTCAGGATCTATTCCGCCCTGTGTTTCCATTCTCGTACCGTCCCAGTAATAATTGTACTGGTATCTCGTGTCACTTCTGAACCACTGCATATTGAATGAACGTCCTGCATACCAGTGATAGTATCCTGCATTGGTAGGGCTCATATTGGGAGCAAAGAATATATTTGCTCTGCTTCTGTCCTGACCGCTGAAAGGATAGCTGTCAACATCTCTTGCGTTATCATAACCTGAGTTGGGGTAAGCCTCCGAATATCCGCCGTTATCGCCCAGTATCTGAACACTGTTGGGAATTTTAGTTTCCTGACTTCCCGTATGGATTTCACCGCCGTTTTCATAATAACTCATAATCTGGTCATACAGATTCAAGTCCATAGCTGACTGCAGAAGTGCCTGCGGCATAGGCTGCCATGCACTCTGGTCATAGAGAGAATGACCGCTCTTTACCATCCAGTAGCCTGCACCTCTTGTAAAAGTGCCGTCTCTGTGTACATAAGTGTTTTCGTTGCACAGCCAGAACTTGACTTCATTGGGAAGATAAACATAAACATAGTGCTCACCGTTCCACTTATTCTTATTTCCGTCTCCGTAGTATATAACCTTGGGAGCGTTATTTAGATACTCTGTCCGAACTCGGTATTTTCCTCGAAGTAGGAAACATTTCCCAAATCCTGACCCTGACCGTTGTTATCGGCACGGGAAGCATTGTTAACCTTGGGACCGTTGAAGCTTCCGAGGAAATAAACACCCTGATTGTAAGCTGCCGTTATGGAGTTGTCGTTCTGGGTATTAGCCATAAAGGTTCTGTCCATAACTACAGGGAAATATGTTCTGTTGTTCTCGAACTTAGCGTTTGTATCTCCTTCATAAAATATCTGATTGTCATTGTTGGATATTTTATTGAGAGATTTACCTGAGCTGTAACCGTTTGTATTCGATCTGTTCTCGTTCAAAGCGGTCTGCTGGCTTACCAAAAGGAAGTTTCCTCCTGCATTGCTCGAGGGCGGATTGTACGGAACTGTTCCGGGGTGTGTGGGAGTTATAGGGCTTTCAGTACTTGTAGGGGTTGTAGCGGTTGTAGGGGTTGTAGGAGGAGATGTGGGGTCAAGGTCAAATACGTACTGTGTGTACGAAACTGCCTCAAATGACAGGTCGCCCTTGTTGATACTTACATTGTTGTTGTATCTTCCTGTGGTGTTAAGTGCCGTAACACCGTAGTCTCCGGGGTTGTTATATGTCATTCTGAAATACGTGCCTTCTCCGCCGATAATTTCCCACGCATCATCTGCCTGCAGGGTCTCAAGCTCTGCCTGTGCATCAGCCTCTGACGTAAACACCTTGTAGCGAACAGGGCCTCCCGAAGCAGACTGATACATTACATAATACTTCTGTCTTACCGAGTCACTGGGCAAATCACCTGATGAAACAACATTGTCCTTCAGAGCGTCACGCATTGTGCTTAAACCGCCCTTTGCGGAAATATATGCCTGTCGGGTATTGAGATCCGAGCCTGTCTCATTCTGCTGAAGAATAGCGATAGTTGTAATTCCGCCCGTAATCATAATCAGAAACAGGCAGACAACCAAAGCATATGCCAATGAAATACCTTTCTTACTCTTTAGGTTTAAGTAGTTTGACATAATCTCACACTCCATTCATTAATATCTCTGTAACCTTTTCGGCTTTAGGTCAGCCCTGCCCGAAAAGCATTGCCGCTCTGTGCCAATATTGCGGCAACGCTTTTTCTTTCGGACAGATTGTACAAAAGCCTTTCTTCTTACTTGATTACACCATACATTCCGAACATTCCGGAGAATATAGCTATAACCGTAAATCCGATAACTACGCCTATGATAATAGTCATCATAGGGGTCATCGCATCAGTCATCGCCTGAGTAGCGTCATCTGCTTTTTCCTCGTACATACCTGCGATTTTTCTCAGTGAGTCAGACAACTGACCGCTTTCCTCACCGACACGTACCATTGATGTGAACAGTCCGTCAAAAACTGACTTATATCTGTTCATAGATACGTTGATAGGCGTACCTATCTTAACGTCCTCTATAACCTGATTAAGACAGTCCTTCATAAACAGGTTGGCGATAACGTCTCTGGAAAGAGTAAGAGAATCCAGAATGTTAACGCCGCTGTCTGCGAGAGTTCCCATCATATTTGCAAACCTTGCTACATTAGTAAGGCGGACAACTTCTCCAAAAATAGGGATTTTAAGCATTACTGTCGAGCACCACATAGCGAAGCTGTAGCTTTTGTTACGTACAACCATAAATATAATTACACATATAACAATTACTATTGCCAGCAGCCAGCCGTAGTTTACCAAAAAGTCCGACACGTCCATTACGAACTGCGTCATTGCAGGAAGCTTTGAACCGAAGTTCTCAAACATTCCCTTAAATGCAGGCAATACGACAATACTCATTACTATAATGAGGGCGAGCGTAAGCACGAGCAGAAATGCCGGATACATCATAGCACCTCTTATCTTTCCTGTCAACTTCAGCTCTTTTTTAAGCAAATCCGCACACTGGTCAAATGCATCGTCAAGCTTACCGTTTGCCTCACCTGCCTGTATAATGTTTATATACAGACGGGGAAAGGTCTTGAACATTGACATAGCTTTCGACAAAGTAAGACCGTTGTACAGGTTTATACTTATATCTCTGAGTATGGAACGCATCTTCTTGTCTTTTTCGGAGTCAAGCATAACCTCCATTGCTATGGAGAGCGATATACCTGAACGCATCATCAAAGCCATCTGGTGGAAGAATACAAGCATTTTGTTCTTGCTTATTTTCAGTGTATGAACGTCCTTGTTCACACCGATTTCCATATCCCATATTGACTTTTCATCGCTTGCCGACTGAGTTTTTGCCGTTACCTCGGTTACGGAAAGAGGGTTGAGATTTCTTGCTCTCAGGTTCTTTCTTACCTCCTCGACACTGTCGGCTATCATCTCGTTCTTATATTTTCTGTTTTTTTCGTTTACCGCTACATACATATACTTAGGCATAACGGACTACCTCCTGTTCTTCAAGAAAGCAGCCGTTCCGCCAAGGTTCTGGTTTCCGCTCTTTCTTGCCATACCCGGTGAGGACATACCAACATTCTGTGAACGTCCCGGAGGTGCTGATGACGATGTTTCGTCCTCGAACATCTCGTTTCTGCCGGCATCAAAGCTGTATTCGTATGCGGTTTCGGGAGAAATGATTCCTGCTGCAAGCAGATTTTCGATGGACATTTTTCTTGTAATCATACCTGCACCCTGATTAAGCTCGATATTCTGTTCAATCTGAGGAATTTTGTTCTCACGTATAAGGTTAGCGATAGCTGAGTTAACAAACATTACCTCGAACATACCTACACGACCCTTTACATCTGCTCTTGGCAGAAGTCTTTGTGATATAACCGCCTTGAGGGTTGTCGAGAGCTGGCTGAGTGCCTGCTTCTGTCTTTCAACGGGGTACATATCTATAAGACGGTCGATTGTTTTTGCCGCACTTTCAGTATGAAGCGTTGAAAATACAAGGTGACCTGTTTCAGCCGCTCTGAGAGCGATTTCCATAGACTCAAGGTCACGTATCTCTCCCATGAGGATTACGTCAGGGTCCTCACGCAGTGCAGATTTAAGTGCAGTTGAGTAAGTCTCACTGTCCTCACCCATTTCACGCTGGTTTATAATACATTTGTTAGGTGTATGCATATACTCAACAGGATCCTCCAGTGTGATTATATGCAGATACTTCATTTTGTTTATTTCGTTTATGATTGCCGCAAGGGTCGTTGACTTACCGCTACCTGTAGGACCTGTTACGAGTACAAGACCCTCCTGAAGCTGCAAAATCTTTCCGAGTGACTCGGGCAGGCTGAGGCTTGACATTTCCGGCGGCTTCTCCTTGATAATACGCATTACCAGCGACGAGCCGTGTCTCTGACGAAATGCGTTAACTCTGAAACGGGCACAGCCTTCGAGTGCATATGAGCAGTCATAGTCGCCAGTTGCGATAAAGTCTGCCAGACCGTCGGGCGGAAGTACCTGTGCTATATATCCCAGCACGGTTTCGTCATCTAGCGGAGGCATTCCCTCAAAGTACGTAACTACGCCGTGTACTCTGTATGCGGGTGCATTGTAACTCGCCATATGAATATCCGACGCATTATGTGCAACAGCAAATCTGACCATTTGTTCAAATTCCAAACCGTAACACCTTCCTTTCTTAATTTTTCCATAACGATGAATCAATCATCGCTGTATACCTCTGCAACTGTATCGAAGTATGTTTCAAATGTGATTATTCCGTCAACAAGAAGTCTTCTGAGGTTCTCCTTCATTGAAATCATACCTGATTCAATAGCTATGTCGTTAATTTGTTCGGTTGTTTTGTTTTCGTGTATTGCGTGCTTGATTTTGTTGTCAACTATCATAATCTCATGTACGGCTGTACGTCCCTTGTTTCCTATATGGTTGCATTTGGGACAGCCTCCTCTTTTTGCGTCATATATTGTAATGTCGCTGTCAAGAGGCATTCCGATTATGCCAAGCTCCGACTCGGTTGCCTTGTGGGGTACACGGCAGTACGGGCATACCTTACGGACGAGCTTCTGAGCTATTACTCCGAGCAGTGATGAGGATACCATGAACTTTTCAACGCCCATATCAATCAGTCGAACTACGGAGCTGGCTGCGTTGTAGGTATGGATTGTTGAAAGAACCAGGTGACCTGTGATAGCCGCAGATGCTGCTATTTCGGCGGTTTCCTTATCACGTATCTCTCCGACCATTATTATGTCAGGGTCCTGACGCAATATGGAACGCAATACGCTTGCGAATGTAAGTCCTGCTTTTTCGTTGATGTTTACCTGAGTAATTCCCGGAATTACCATTTCAACAGGGTTTTCAACGGTAATTATGTTTGTATCGGGCTGATTGAGCTGTGAAAGACCCGTATAAAGGGTTGTGGATTTACCCGAGCCTGTAGCACCCGAAAGCAGGATAATTCCTCTGTTGCTGTGAAGCAGGGTTTCAAATTTCTTTTTATTTTCGGGCAGAAAGCCTATAGCGTCGAGCTTCAGCTCCATACCGATAGCGGTTGTAATTCTGATAACGATTTTCTCACCGAAAACTCCCGGAAGGTCAGATACACGCATATCTATCTTCGTATTTTTTACGTTGTAGTGCAGACGACCGTCCTGGGGTATTCTTTTTTCTGCTATGTTCATTCCCGATATGAACTTGATACGGCTTATGATTGAGGGGGCAAGCTGTTTTGTAACACGGGTATACTCTGTGAGCTTACCGTCAATTCGGAAGCGTATTCTCATATCGGTTTCCTGAGGCTCTACGTGAATATCGGATACCTTCATACTTACGGCGTCCTCAAACATCTTGTTAACAAGCTTGATAATAGGCTGATCCTCAGCACCGCTGTCGTCCTCGCGGACGTTGTCCTCGCTGGCTGCCATCTGCTGCTTGATGAACTCCTGAGCCTCATCGTACATCTTTTCCTGCTGATTGGAGCTGAACATCTTCTCCTGCTGAGCACGTATCTGAGAAGGCGTTGCAACAATCATTCTTACCCTTTTCTTGGTATTGTTGCTTACTACCTGAAGCATTCTGTAGTCGGCAGGGTTTGAAGTAGCTACAACCAGCTTTCCGTCTTCTTCCTTTATCGGAGCAATACCGTAATCCTCAACAAGAGCCTGCGGTATAACATCATAAACCTCTTCAGGTATCTGCAGGGTAGTAAGGTCTACCATTTCCATTTTGAAGCGTTCCGAAACAGTTCTGTAAATATCCTCTTCACTCACCATATTTTCTTTCATGAGTGCCTGTTCAAGGTTTATGTCGTCATCGTCCTTATATTTTTGCTGAAGTGTTTTAATGTCCTCTTCCGTTATGAGCTTCTTGGCTATAAGGCTGTTCTGAATATTAAAAGCCGAATTTTTCATACAATAACTACTCCCCTATTTCAGTAGGTTAAAATACAATTCGATAAGGTGTGATATTGGCCCGTGAAGAACTACCGTGCAGAATACGCCGATGCATATCGACGGACCAAAGGGAATATAACTGTGAGTTTCTTTTTTCCTCACAGCGTTTACAATCAGTGTGCCTATAATAAGCAGAAACGCTGTGAGTACGGCTGCAAGCAGTGCTGTTAAAATACCGGGGAAGCCTGTTGCTATTCCAACCGCAGCAAAAAGCTTGACATCTCCGAAGCCCATACCGTCCTTCTTCATAATAAGAAGCGTGATGAGATTCACAAGAATTATCAGAAGCCCTACTCCGGCTCCCGCAGCAAGCGGTGACCACCAGTTCTTTATAATAATCTGGTTGTTGAATAAGTCATAGTAGGCGAATATCAGCGAGAGTATTCCCGCAAATACGGCAAACTGATCGGGAATTATGTAATATTTTCCGTCCGAAAGTATTACCATAATAAGAACGTACGTAAGTGCCGTCAAAATCAGCGTGTAAAGGCTGAAACCGAACACGAGGTACACAAGTGCAAACGCTGCCGCCGACAAAATTCCTCCTGCAACATACAGCAGTCCGCCCTTAAATCTTTTCTGACTCAGCAGCTCCTCGGAAGGCTCCTCGTCATAATCGCAAAGCCATTCTGCCGGTATCCTGTTCAGAACAAATATGCTAAGTACGAAAAGCGATACGCCTGCCAGTGCTGATACCGCAGCCATTATAATATTAAACAACGTTAACTCTACAAAAAAGACGTTCATATTTTATTTTTTAGTAGCTGCCTGTGTAGGAGCCTGTGTAGCAATTTCGGTTGTGTTATAATAGTAAAGTGTAATCATAATACTTACATCACCTGTTTTTGCTGCATCATCGGGTCTGTAGGTACAGCTCTTTACATAATAGCATCCCTTTGTCTGCTTCTCGATATACTTCAGAAAAGCAAGTGTTTTCTCATATGTATCCTTATATGCGATACTTATATCCGTTGAATAAACAGGATAGCCTGCTGAGGAAACTCTCTTTTGTCTGTCACCTGTAGGGGTTGACAAAGCATAGTTGTCAAGCTTTATTCCCTTATCCTTGAAATACTGCTCAAGCTCCTTTGAACAGGTATCAACATCTACGAAAAGCTCTTTCTGCTTCTTCTCGTATTCCTGATTGTTTCTCTTTATTTCTTTTTCGATTGAATCCTTCTGATCCATTGCAGTGTCATACTTGTTTATAAGTCTTACGGTTTCGTTATGCTCTTCCTGCATTTTAGGTGCCTCTGTCAAAAGTGAACTTCCTATAAATGCCCAGAAAAGAATGCCTGCCACAAGTGCAATCAAGAAAATATACACAAACTTCGGCAATTTACTCAAATCTATATCGCTGTTGTTCATAGTACCGTTCTCCTTTCTTACTTAGATGTTGCCTTTTCGGTTGCATTCTGTGCGGAAGCAACTGTGTTAGCGGCTGACTTTGTATTAGATATATTGGCAAAAGCAGCTTCTTCTTCTTCGGTATCTATTACATTGGCAAGTGTGATGTTAAAGTCATAACCGCTGCTTGTTTCCTTGTTGCCGCTTTCCGACATACTGAAGCTTTCGGAAACAGTAAAGAAACCGTCCTCGGTTATCTTATCTTTAAGTGCAAGAAAGTCCTTAAAGCTACCTATGCTTGCATTGACGGGTACTGTAATCTTAAAGTCCTTTTTATTCTGAGTTGAGGGATCGTATGTAAGGTTATATCCGCTGAAATTCTTTGTCTTGTCTGCAACCTGCTTTTTAACCTGCTCAAACGTATCTGAAACATACAGTGGAGTTTTAGGAAGGTTCTTTGAGTCACTGACCTGATTTTTCAGCTTGGTCTGAATAGCCTCCTGTCTGGCAAGAAGATCCTTTGCCTGTACATATTTGTCTTCTTTAAGCTTAGCCTCGTCCATAGACTTCTGAATATTAAGGAAAGCATAGTATCCGCCTGCAACAACGATTGACACGCCTACCAGTGCAGCAAATATAATACTTGCCTGCTTGCCTATGTTGAGTGACTTCTCCTTGAGGGGCTGCAAGCCTACCATAAGATTGTTCTTATATTTATCGCCGCAGTTGAGGAGATTGTTGTAAAGGATAAAGCTTCCCGTCTTGAAGCCTGAATCACGGGCATCTATATCAAGCTCGGGAACAGCCATCTTTGTATTGAACTGGTCGGAAATAAGGTCAACATCAAGGCTTATGCCCATTTTCTTGATTGTGTTTGTAACACGGGGGAAGAAGCCTACAACATCACTGACAACAACCTGATCTATGTTAAGGTCAAGGCTCATTGCAACAAGGTTGATATTGTGAACAACGTCTGCCATCAAATCCTCACGGACATTTTTTATTCTTTGTCTTGAGCTTTCGTTCCTTGAATCATACTCAAGGTCAAAGCCGTTCTGCTTGATGTAGTCTATTGCCTGGGGTATCGTAAGCTGTCTGTCCTGCATTATAATGTCTACAGCCTCCGTTATCGGTGAATGGAAGGTATGACAGTAAAGCGGAAGTGAGTCCTTTACGAGGGTTACACGGAGTGCCGCATAGTCTATTGAGATATAGCAGACAGTCTTGTTGAAGCTGTATACTATTTCTCTTGCGATTTTAAGCAGGGGAACGTCAGCAGGCGTGATTTTAATAAGCGTAAGTCCCATTTCGGAAAATCTCTTTGCAAGCTCCGCAGACAATGCTCTGGGTATACCAAAGGTTTTCGATGTCATTTCGGGTACTTCCTTTGGAGGAGTTCCGTATGTGGTCGTAATTACGGAGAACTGCTTTACATCATCCTGCAGTACCTCCTTCAAGTTTTCAACTGCTATGTTGTCCAGCATCTTCTTCTTGCATCTTACATGCTGGAATTCTGATGAAACAAGGTCAAAATCCTCAACGAGAAGTATAACCTCTTTTACCTCAGGTCTTTTCATTTCCCTGAGTCCATCGCTTACCATTGTAGCAAAGGCCTTCGGTATCTCCCATACCGTTTCCTTACCCTCCATATACTTTGTATCCAACGGCTTTACGTAAGGTGCTGTAAAGCGATAGGACAAGTCTACGGTTGCTTCCTTCTTCTGGTCTTTAGCCTGAATAATAGGTTCGCAGCAGGTAAGACATAAATATTCCCTTGTTACCTGAACAATAACTGTTTTCAAAAATAAACACCACCTATTGATTTTTATTATTATAAGCAAAAGGCATAAACAGCAGCCTTCTGCAAACAATGCAGCTTTAGCCTTTGTCTGCAATAATCACAGCATATTTTTCTAACGGGTCTTGTTATTTTAGCTATGATTATTTAGATACAGCATATTTTTTATAACAATTTTGCCAACATATCATTATAACACACATTTCTCAAAATTGCAATTTTTTTCTTAAAAATACGTAAGGCTCGCTTTTGTGCGAGCCTTACTTTATTTAATTACGGAAAATATTTAGAAACCTTCATACCGCTCAGCCTAGGTTAAGGACGAGAGTAGTACTTGTTTCTGTGATAATTACATAGTTAGTAATGACCGCCCCGGTTTCGACATTGGTATCATCATCATCATACATCAATTCAACATCATTTGTGTCGAAATTCCAAACCAACACAAACTCTCTGCCGTAATAGTTACGCTTTCCACACATACTCTGATAAGAATTGGTGCTGATAACATCTGCTACAGTGAGTGACTGCGTACTTATTAATGTACGGTTGTAATTCTCACTATAACCAACTACCAAATCGGAATAGGCACTGTTAAAAGAACCCTTCAAGGTGTTCGCATCGGTCTTGGCACCCTCCAAAACTGCACTGTTAACGGTGTGAGTTACAACCGGTATAGCAATCACTGCCAAAGCAGCCAGAACAGCCAAAACGACAACCAACTCTATAAGTGTAAATCCACCTTTACTTTTCAGCCTGGAATTCAGCACCTTACCAACCCTCCCGTTATCTTAAAACGTTCCTCACACATACCATCCAATTATTGAAAGAAACGGAAACAATCAAAAAGATTCAAAATCAAATTACAGGTTTGTAACTGATACAAGAGTTGAAGGATTGCCTGAACCGTCTGTGAGGTCTACTACGGTGGTACCGTCTACTGTCAATGTTACACCTGCATCGTCAATTCTCTGACCTGCAACAGATGTACCTGCAGCACCGATGAAGTAGCACTTGTCACTAGCTGTATCCCATACAGGGAAGTACTGGTTGTTGTTATATGTAACTGACTGGAAAGCTGTTGTTGTACCTGTTACTGTAGCAACTGTGTCGATGTGAATGTTGCTGGGGTTGCTTACAGCATCTGCATAACGCTCTGTGTTACGAGCAGCGATGTCAGCCTGGCAGTTCTTAATCTGAAGCTCGATAGAATCAGCATTTGAAATAGCACTGTTTCTGGAAGCTGTGTTGATGATTGAGTTAACTACAGGGATAGCGATTGCTGCCAAGATAGCGAGGATAGCGATAACTACTACCAACTCAACGAGTGTAAAACCTTTTTTACTGTTCTTTGTTGTCATTTGAACATTTCTCCTTTGTTATAAAAAATAATAAGTTGTTGGGAGGTAACCCCATACCGTTTACGACCTTTTCCGCACAATCCAAACGGTATGACCTCTTACAAATGCATTATATCATATTAATCTGATTTTTCATATACATTATTTGTTAAAATTTTCTTAACATTTTTTGTGGATTCTGACGCAATTATCCATTTGAATACGCTTTATATCATTTTTATACCGTTTTTACGCTGTATTTCAGTATAAATTAGTTTATAATTTTCACAGCAGCATAAATCTTCAATAACTGCTGTGAAGCTTAAAGCGGCAAAATCAGTGCAGTACTCTTTTTTTGCGTATGAATGAGCCGGACGGAATTTCAGTTTTACAAGGCATAGCAAGCTTTTCCATTGCGTGCGGAGCACTGCTTACGCTCTCGCCGCTGCTGTTGTAAAGCTCCTGAACATTTATAATGAAAGGTTTTCCCTTTGGCGGCAGTACGTCAAGCTCGTCCCCGACAAGGAACTTATTTTTCTGCGTAATAAAAGCGGTTCCGTTTTCGTAGCCGTTACACACGGCAACAACATCATACTCACGGATATAACCGCCGTTGGAGTGAACCTGTCCCGGCTCGTTTCCGAGGAAAAAGCCTGTGCTGTATTCCCTGTGGCTTATTTTGTCAAGCTCCTGCCTTATCCAATCGGGCAGAGTATAATTTTCCCTGTCTTTATAGTACAGGTCTACAGCGTTTCTGTAGGCATAGGTTGTAACTGCGGTATAGTATGCGGATTTCGCCCTGCCCTCTATCTTGAAGCTTGTTATTCCGCATTCGGCAAGCCTCGGTATATAGTCTATCATACACATATCTCTTGAATTATATAGGTAGGTTCCGTCGCCGTCCTCCTCAACGGGGAAATACTGACCCTCTCTGTTTTCCTCAAAAAGGTGATATTTCCATCTGCACGGCTGTGCACAGTCGCCTCTGTTGGCGTCCCTGCCCGTCATATAGGCTGAGATAAGGCATCTTCCGCTGAACGATACGCACATAGCTCCGTGGACGAAGCATTCTATTTCAAGCTCCTTTGGAACTCTTGCTCTTATTTCCGCAATATTCTCAAAGGAAAGCTCTCTTGCAAGTACGACCCTCTTTGCTCCCATATTATAAAGGACGTTGGCTGTATGATAGTTTACTATTCCTGTCTGCGTGGACATATGTATATCTGCCTTGGGAGCATATTTTTTCGCAAGCTCCATCACCCCGACATCTGCAACTATAACGGCATCCACGCCTATATCGTCCAGTATCTCAAAATGCTGAGGAAGTCTTTTTATCTCGTCATTTGTAGGTACGGTATTGCACGTAACATAAAGCCTTGCTCCTGCCTCGTGAGCTTTTACGACAGAGCTTTTTATCTGCTCATAGTCAAAGTTTTTGGACGCAGTTCTCATTCCGAACTCTTTTCCTGCCAGATATACCGCATCTGCACCGTATCTCAGAGCGGTATCGAGGCTTTCCTCCTCTCCGCACGGAGATAAAACCTCCGTCGGATTTCCGTGCCTGTACATTGCCATATGCTTCTCCCCTTTTCAGTTCAAGGGCGTTGCCCTTGAAAATCCCACCAAAGACCCTGCCTTTGTGTGTTTAAGGGTTTCACCCTTAAAAATCCTGACCAAAGGCCCTGCCTTTGGAAACCGCAAGGGCTCTGCCCTTGACCCGCAAGCCTTTGAAAAGGCTTGACCTAAACCTTATGGTTTTTGTTATCCTGCTTACAGATATTATAACAGATTTCGTGTTTTTATCAACTGTTTACACAGAAGTTTCATTCATCGAAAAAAGGGTTCACATTTCGTGACTTTCTCTCAGGCTTAAATTTTCATCGGCGGATATTTCTATATCAACATATATCTTGTTGCCGAAAAGCCTTGTTCTTATCACGTCCAGACGCTTTACACCCTCCTGCTCGGTTACTATGGTACTCATTTTGGCTACTGTTTCCTTGTCGCAGGATTTATCAATCATTTTGTCTATTGCGTCCTTCATAATGTCATATGCAGCCTTGATTATGAAAAGGGAGATTATCACACTTGCAATGGGGTCAAGAATTTTTATTCCGCACATCGCACCTGCAATGCCTGCAAGTGAGCCTACGGAGGAAAGAGCATCGCTTCTGTGATGCCATGCGTCCGCCCTGAGAGAGCCGCTGTTAATTTTTTTAGCAGCAAATATCGTATATCGGTACATAGCCTCCTTGATAACTATTGACACTATGGCGGCGAACAACGCTATAAATTCAGGCTGACCGAGTGTACCGTAATCCTGAGAAAAAATTTTAAGCATTCCACTGTGTCCTATTCCGATTCCGGTTACGGCAAGTATTGCGGCAAGCACCATTGCCGATACACATTCCATACGCTCATGTCCGTACTGATGTTCAAAATCGCTCTTTCTTCTTGAAACGACAAAGCCGATTATTACTATTACAGTACTGAAAACATCTGACGCAGAGTGTACAGCATCAGATACCATTGCTCCCGAGCGTCCTGCTATGCCTGCTATAAGCTTAAAAATTGTAAGAAAAACATTCAGAACTATGCTGACTGCCGAAGCTCTTAAAGCTACACGCTTTGACTCATCCTTTTTCATAGACACATACCCTCTAAAAAATATATTTCATACATTATACGTTTGATATTATCTATTGTCAATAATCAATATTATAATATTTTTATAGAATTTTATGTGTTTAGTTTAGACTAACTAACTTTTCAGAATAATATATTATTAACAGAAACTAACCTCACCCTGAATAAGAAAAACATAAATTTTAGGTCAAGCCTTTTTTAAAGGCTTGCGGTTTCCAAAGGCAGAGCCTTTGGTGGGATTTTCAAGGGCAAAGCCCTTGAACTATTCGTCAAGAAGCGTTATCAGCTTTATATCATCTGTACTGAACAGCATAAGATTTTTACTGTCCTTATCCCTTACGGCAGCCGTGTTTCCGCTGACAGCCGCAAGATAACCCGACTTCTTCTGAAGCCTGTTTCCGTACAGAAGCTCAAGCTCTACCGCTCTTCCAAGCTGTGTCTGCAAAAATCTTATGATTTCCGTATTGCCTCCGTCTGCAAAGCCTCTTCCGCAGCACTGCACACAGTCTGAGCTTCCGTATAAGCCCCCTATGCAGCCTGCTGCCCTGGGAATGCCTGCATTGTACATCGGAGTGAAAAAAGCTCCCTGAGTGCTCATATCAGGAAAAATATTCCCCTGTGCCATACCTGCTCCTGTATGCTGTCCGCTCATTCCGTTGATAATGTCCGAAGCTGAC
Source organism: uncultured Eubacteriales bacterium (assembly GCA_900316615.1). Lineage (GTDB taxonomy): Bacteria > Bacillota > Clostridia > Oscillospirales > Acutalibacteraceae > CAG-964. The sequence goes on from ONDU01000009.1 coordinate 44,742, forward strand.
GTGTTAAGACCGTAATTATAAGCTCCCGATAAATTCTTATCCTTTATTATGTTGGAATTTTCAGTGCTTTTATGTTCTGCGGCTTCCGTTTTTGAACGGCTTGCGGACTGTTCCGCTGCTTTAACTCCGCCTGCGTTCTCTGCGGCATTTTCAAATCCGTATATCCTATCCATATCTATCGGTTTATTCATATTAAAAAACCTCCTGCATATTATAGGCAAAATCTGCCGTTATTACATATTATTCACATAACAGATTTTTGGTTCTTAAACAATATGAAAAATTTGTTTATAATTTTTCTTTTAACTTTATTTATTTTTAAAATATACATAGACAAAAAAACTTAAAGAGTGTATAATAGTTTCGCTTAATAAAAGAAAGGATTGCTATGCTATGAAAATATTTGGAAAAGCTGTTGCAGTTGCATTGGGTGCTTTGATGGTTGGCTCCGCAATGAGCGGCTGTACACAGGCTGCGGTATTCGGAAACTATCCCAATGACTGGTCATGGTCATATAAGGACGACACTTCTACAATGACTATCGGTGAATACATCTACTACAACTACAGTGCATATTACAACGCATCTAACAAAGTAGAAAAAGGTACGGGTGACTTTCTCGACCAGAAGCTCAATGACGATGACGGCAAGGAAATGACTGCTCGTGAGTTTATTGCTAAAACCTCAGACGAAGCTTGTAAGAACTTCCTGTATATCAACAAAACATTCAAGGATATGAAGCTCAAGCTCACAAATGAGGAAATAGCAAGCTATAAGGCTAATGCCGACCAAAACTGGACTTACGGAAGAAAAACCTTTGAGGCTTACGGTATAAGCAAGGATTCATTCGTTGAGGCAGGCTACGAAAATCCCGCAAAGCTTGAGGCTATCTTCAAAGGTCTTTATCAGGAGGGCGGCAAAAAAGAGGTTTCTCTTGACCAACTTAAAAAGTACTATGAGGAAAATTACGTAAACTACAACTATATAAGTATTCCGCTGTACGAATCCTCAACCGATGACGACGGAAACAGCAAAAGTACCAAAAAGAGCAACGACGATATTAATAAAATCAAGAAAAATCTCGACAAGTATGTAAAAGATATAAACGGCGGTACATCTTACGCTGATGAGGTAAAGGTGTACATGAAAGACTATGATACCGAAACAGATCCCACGGTTTCCGCTACAAGTATTCTTAAAAATGCGGGTCTTGGCGAGGAAATAGAGAAAGCCTTCTCTGAAATGAAAGACGGAAAAGCAAAATACATAATTGTAGGCGAGGACGGCGACAGCCCTATGGCTTACCTTCTCTACAGAGGAAATATCAAGGACGAATCCAAAAAGCTCGGCAGCGATGAAAGCCTGAGATATAGTACCCTCGTTAATATGAAGAGTGAGGAGTTCCAAAATGATGTCAAAAAGGCTGTTCAGAACTATAAGTGCGAAATAAATACGGCAGCTATAGAGAAATATCCGTCAACTATGTTTATAACAGAGCCTGCCACAGAAGCAGCTACATCTGACGAAATTTCCGCCGATGCAAAGGTTCAGAAATAATTTTGCATAATTTGTAAATATATTTAAGCCTGCGTCAACGCTCAAGTTGCGATTGCAGACGGCAAAAGCTTTGCTTTTGCCAAATACAAAGCGTATGCTTTGTATTTCACGACAGACAAGTCTGTCGTGGTCTGCAATCGCCCTGATGCTGACGCAGGCTTATTTCATTTATGTTTTCTCACCGTCTTTGTATTATCTGTTTAACAGATAGAGTGCTAAATTTAAATATCCTGCAAATGTTACCCATACAAGATAAGGTATCTGCAAATAACCCGAAGCTTTATTTATTCTGTAAAAGCTTACAATCATAACAAGTATAAGCATCCATAATATTACAAGCCATACAAAGGCAAAAAGAAGCTGCCCGAGATTGAAATATATCAGCAACCATAAAAAGTTAAAAACAAGCTGAAGAAGGTATACAACCAATGCAGCAAATTTTTCCTCATTTTTCGCCATATATATCATATATGCGGATACACCCATAAGAAAATACTGAAGGTAAGCAAGCCTGCAAGCAGACCTGTTCCCAGGCTTACGGCAATGCTTATTGTAAAAGCCTTTATATTTTTTATTCTGCCCATTGATTTGTACTCCTTTCCCTTGTCTGTATAAAATTTATATGCTCGGGATATGAAAAATAAAACCGTTATTGGTTTATATATATCCGTTTACAGCATAAAAGCGTGTCGGAATTTTTTACCCTTATTTTGCGTTGACCCTTTGGAGGCATCATGCTATAATAAATATATAAGGATATTATATATCTGCGTGATAAATCAAAAAATAAAGCAGTAAAAAGAGGATATTTATGAAAAAACGTATAATAGAGAAGCGTTTTGTTTTATTGGCTCTGTCGGTTTTAATTATTATAGCCGGTTTTTTTGTGTATTCCGTGATTGTCGGAAACATATACCGCTTTCGTGAGGTTACAGGAACAGAACCGGTTGATTTGAATATACAGGAACAGAACCGGTTGATTTGAATACAGTCAAGGTTACCTGTTCAGATGAAAGCGTTATCCGGGTAAATTCAATAAACCAGCAGAAAACAAGCAGCTTGATGAATGTAATTGACGTACTCTTTGAGAGCGTAAACGAAGGCAGCTGCAAGGTCAGCGTTTCATATCAGGACAGCGAAAGCGAAAATTCATACTCGGTAAGAGAAGCAAATTTGTGTGTTCTTCCCTTTGGATTTATTTATGACCTTTCATATGACAGCTTTACTTCGATTAATTCAGTTATTCCTCTGGGAGAGCTTATACTTCTGCTTCTGATTGTTGTTAATTCAATTTCATTCGCTGAAAAAATGAAGCGTGGCGATTTTTCATACTCTATGGTTATTGTGGGCGGCGTACTTCTGTTTATGATACTGACTTTTATAACGACATTGGCAGATCCGTGGTTCTGGCATATATATGAATATGACATAAACACAAAATATATTCTGATTGAAATTTTTCAAAGCGGATTTGCATTTATTTCAATAACGACTGTGCCTGTTACTATGCTTGCCGTTGCCCTTGGTATAAGCAATGTATGGCTGGTGATAAAGGAGGGCTTCCGTCCGCAGAATATTCTGGGTATTATAACAGGTATTATTATAATAGGCGGTATTCTGATAATTCATATGAGTAATTATTACAATAGTGAAAGCTCTGACATAATGTACTATTTTACGATGATGACGCACATAGTAACAACGTTTCTGCTGTGCTATTTTGAGTGTATGCTCATTTCGACAATGTTCTGTGCCGTAGCTTCGACTAAGTACAAGCCTGAATATAATATGGATTACATCATAATTCTAGGCTGTGCAATCAGAAAAGACGGAACGCCTACACCTATTCTGAGAGGCAGGATTCAGCGTGCCTTTGACTTTGAAAGAAAGCAGTATGAAAAAACAGGCAGACATGCAAAATTTGTACCGTCAGGAGGTCAGGGCAGCAACGAGGTTATAAGCGAAGCCGAAAGTATGAAACGCTGTCTTATGGAAATGGGAGTTCCCGAAGCAGATATACTTAAATAGGACAAATCAGTAAACACATATCAGAATATGGCATTTTCAAAGAAAATAATCGAGCAGGACGCAGGAAGTCTTGAAAACATAAATATAGGTTTTTCCACTACTAACTATCATGTTTTCAGGGGTTATACCTTAGCTCATAAAACAGGTATGACAGTAAAGGGACTTTCGGCAAAAACAAAGCTTTACTTTTTCCCTAACGCATTTGTCAGAGAGTTTATAGGTTTGCTTTGGGAACAGAAGCTGCGTCATATTATGGTGGCTGTTTCAGTCATAATTTTTATGATTCTTATGTATCTGTCAATAATTTATTAAAAAATTTAGTTCTGTCCGCACTTGTTAAAAGTGCGGCATAATGTTATAATTATCGCAACACATTACAAAATGCAGGAGGTTATGCGGAATGTGCAAAAAGAAATATTATATTACAACGGCAATAGCTTACACTTCAAGAAAGCCTCACATAGGAAACAGCTATGAAGTAGTTATGACTGACGCACTGGCAAGGTATAAAAGATTACAGGGTTATGACGTTTTCTTTTTAACCGGAACAGATGAACACGGTCAGAAAATAGAGGAATACGCAAAAAATGCAGGAGTTACTCCAAAGGAATATGTAGATAAGGTTTCCGGTGAAATCAAGGATATTTGCAGGATTTTAAACATATCCTATGACCATTTTATCCGTACAACCGATGATTACCACGAAAAGGCAGTGCAGAAAATATTCAGAAAGCTTTATGAGCAGGGCGACATCTACAAAGGCTCTTACGAGGGTATGTACTGTACCCCCTGCGAAAGCTTTTGGACGGAGGCTCAGCTTATAGACGGAAAATGTCCCGACTGCGGCAGAGAAGTTAAAAAGGCTGAAGAGGAAGCATACTTTTTAAAGCTTTCCAAATATCAGAAGCAGCTTGAGGATTATATAGAAAACAATCCCGACTTCATATATCCCGAACAGCGTAAAAAGGAAATGGTAAACAATTTCATCAAGCCGGGTCTTCAGGATTTATGTGTTTCGAGAACCTCTTTCAAGTGGGGAATACCTGTAGACTTTGACAAGGGTCATATAGTTTATGTATGGATTGACGCACTTTCAAACTATATAACAGCTCTTGGCTACAGTCCCGAAGGAAGCGGCGAAAACTATAAAAAATACTGGCCTGCCGATGTTCACGTTATAGGAAAGGATATTCTGAGATTCCATACTATTTACTGGCCTGTTATGCTTATGGCTCTTGGTGAACCTATTCCGAAGCAGGTTTTTGCTCACCCGTGGCTGCTTTTCGGTGCTGACAAAATGAGTAAATCCAAAGGAAACGTAATATATGCTGACGACCTGGTAAATTTAATCGGCGTTGATGCTGTAAGATACTACCTCATGAGTGAAATGCCCTATACCTCAGACGGCTCAATAACATATGAAACCGTTTTTGAAAGATATAACTCTGATTTGGCGAACACACTCGGCAACCTTGTAAACAGAACCGTTGCCATGAGCAACAAGTACTTTGACGGTGAAATCAAAGCTCCCTCAGCATATGAAGCTGTTGACGGTGAACTGAAAGCCGCTGCTATTAAGGCTGTATCCGAGCTTGAAAGGCTTCTTAGCGAATACAGAATAAGCGATGCACTTGACTCTGTAATGTCGCTTGCAAGAAGAAGCAACAAGTATATCGACGAAACAGCTCCGTGGGTACTCGCAAAGGACGAAGGCACTAAGGAACGCCTCGGAACAGTACTTTATAATCTTCTCGAATGCATAAGATATATAGCTGTTCTCATATCACCATTTATGCCCGAAACTGCCGAAAAAATTTTTGAGCAGATAAATACGGACGTAAAAAGTTATGCTTCACTCAAAGAATTCGGAGGACTTAAAGTCGGCGGAAAAGTAGGAAGGGCTGTACCGCTCTTTTCAAGACTTGACTCCAAAAAGCTGCTTGATGATATAGCTCTTGCTGCCGAAAAAGCTCAGAAGGCAGAAAAGGCTCCCGAAAACACGGCACAAATTGAAGAAAAGCCCGAGATCTCAATAGACGACTTCGCAAAAGTAGAACTTAGAGTTGCCAAGGTCAAGGCTTGCGAGCCTGTCAAAAAGGCTAAGAAGCTTCTTAAACTCACGCTTGATGACGGAGTTGGAGAACGCACCGTTGCAAGCGGTATAGCACAGTACTATAAGCCCGAGGACTTAATCGGTCACAAGGTTATACTTGTAGCCAACCTCAAGCCTGCAAAGCTCTGCGGAGTTGAAAGCTGCGGTATGATTTTAGCGGCTGACAGCGGCGATTCCGTAAGGGTTGTATTTGCAGACGATATGGAGACAGGTTCGACCGTAAGATAATAAATCAAACCATTCTTTAACGCAAAAATGCCGTAAAAGCAGCATTTTTGCGTTATGCTTATAATTGCAATAAATGCCGTTAAAACATTTAACAGTATGTTAATTGACTTTTTAACGTGCTTTCTGTACAATTTAAGTATAAGATGTATACATAAGGAGCATTTTTATGAAAAAACTTTTTTCAGTATTCTTTTCGGTTATAATTCTTGCAGCCGCTTCAACAGCTCTGAGCAGCTGCGGCTGTTCAAACAGTCAGAATCCATCTTCCAATGTTTCGCAAAGTACTTCGGAAAAGGTTTCCTCTTCCCCTGATAGTGATTTAGTCGGAAACTGGGGAGAAAGAGCTGATAACGTTGAGGCAGAGTTCAAGAACGACGGAACCTGTAAAATAGGCGGAGTCAACGGTACTTATAAAATTGACGATAAAAATACCCTTACGGTAACTCCCGACGGGGACAATACTACACCTATGGTCTTTGAGTATGCCCCCTCTGACAGCAGCACTGTTTCTCAGAACCAGTGGAGAATAGCTGACAATAAGCTTTATATCAACGGATATCAGTACTCAAAAACATCACCTGAAAGCAAAGAGGAAACTAAAGCTTCATCTTCCTCCAAAAGCGAAAACACAAGCAAAACAACAAGCTCAACCGCTTCATCTTCAACGGGAAACAAAAAGGACAGCTCTTCTAAAAATGAAGAAGCAACAAGCAGAAATCAGCCGTCAAGCAAACGTGACAGCAGCTCTTCATCAAAAACTGAAAGCAAGCCCTCCAGCTCTGAAAGCAGTCCGTCAAGCAAGGCAGAGAGCAAGCCGACAAATCCTGCATCTGCACCTAGCAGCTCTACTCCGAGCAGCTCCTCCTCAACTTCTTCGTCCTCACAAATTCGTGACGGAGAAGAAGACGATATGGTAACAATTTATGAAAACATTGATAACTTTTAATTGAATTTTTGATTTGCGACAGTCTGTTAACAGTCAGAGCTGTCGCATTTCTATGGCGGCAGCACAAGCTTTAACCTTCGGCTGTGCTGCTGCGATTGCAGACGGAAAAAGCATATGCTTTTTCCGAATTCAAAGCATACGCTTTGAATTGCACGGCAGCGTACGCTGCCGTGGTCTGCAATCGCCCACCCTAAGTGCGAAGCCTGCTGTAATTCAGCTTTTTATAAAAAATTTCAAAGTATATTGTATATTTTTTGAATATATGATACAATTGAGCAGGCATTATGACGTATTTCGGCAAATTATTTATTTTGTAAGGAGATAAACCTTATGTCCGTAAATGTAAAACTTATAGCTTATACTCCCAACCCTGAGCAGACGGTTGCTGCGGCTGCAAAGCTTTGTTACTCGCCGGTCTCCATTGACAATGTTTTAGACGGTCTTGACGAGGAAAAGAGCCGTTCATTTGTAAAAATGCTTTCCTCTCTGGGACACGAAAGTCCTATGGAGCATGTAAGCTTTACCTTTGGTATTGACGGAATATCAAGAGCATGTTCACATCAGCTTGTAAGACACAGAATAGCTTCATACAGCCAGCAGTCACAAAGGTATGTAGACGGCAACAGCTTCGGTTTTGTAACACCGCCGTCCATAGCGGAGTGTCCCAAAGCTCTCGCAGAATACGAAAAAGCCATAGAAACGCAAAGCAAAGCATATTCTGTTATAAGAGATACTCTCATATGTGAAAGTATCTGTAATTCCGATGACGGAGGTCATTTGGAGGGAACTGCCGAACATATTATTGAAGAGTACGGTCTTATAAATAAAAATCAGCTTACCGCCTTTACCAAAAAGGCTAATGAAGATGCACGCTTTATACTTCCGAATGCCTGCACCACCTCAATAGTCGTTACAATGAATGTACGTTCTCTGCACAACTTTTTTGCACACAGGTGCTGCAACAGGGCTCAGTGGGAAATAAGGGAGCTTGCTGTACAAATGCTCAAAATATGCAGGGATACTGCACCGTCATTATTTGAGGGTGCGGGACCGGGATGTCTTGAAGGAAAATGTCCTGAGGGGAAAATGTGCTGCGGCAAAACAGAGCAGGTACGGAAATTTTTCTCTGAGCTGTAACTTTCGGGAGGATTTATGCGAAAACTTATAGTTATAGAAGGACTTGACGGAAGCGGAAAAGCTACTCAGACAAAGCTGCTTACCGATTGGTTCAAGAAAAAAAGGCTTGATGTAAGACAAATAAGCTTTCCCGATTACGAAAGCCCGTCATCTGCACTTGTAAAGCTCTATCTCGGAGGAGCCTTCGGGAAAAGTCCCGATGATGTCAACGCCTATGCCGCATCGTCATTTTACGCTGTGGACAGATACGCAAGCTACAAGCAGTTTTGGGAAAAGGACTATCTCAGCGGCAAAATAATAATAGCCGACAGATATACCACATCAAATGCAATATACCAGCTTTCCAAGGTTGAAACGGAAAATCGTGACGGTTTTCTGGAATGGCTGGAATTTTACGAATACAGGCAGCTTCAGCTTCCTGTTCCCGACCTTACGGTTTATCTTGATATGCCGATAGAAATATCGCAGGAGCTTCTTGTCAGGCGTTATAACGGTGACGCAGGCAAAAAGGATTTACACGAAAGCAATTTCAGCTTTTTGAAGCAGTGTCGTGAATCCGCTCTCTACTCCGCAGAAAAATACGGCTGGCATATAATAAATTGTTCGGAAAACGGAAAAGCTATGTCAATACAGACAATTCATAACGCCGTACTTGATGCAGTAAGGAAAAAATTTTTTACCGATTATGATTAACATAAGAAAGTTGTCCGCAAAGTATGGAGTAAGCACATACTGCGATTGCAGACGGTCAAAAGCCTTGCTTTTGACCAAATAAAAGCATTCGCTTTTATTTCACGGCAGTTTTCACTGCCGTGGTCTGCAATCGCCAAAGCTTTCTGCATACTTTGGGGCAGAAACAGTATGAAAAAGGAGAAAATAACCTATGATTTACGTTTTTTTAGCTGACGGCTTCGAGGAAACAGAAGCCCTGACAACAGTAGATATTTTGAGAAGAGCCGCACTCGATGTTCAGACGGTTGCGGTAAAAAAAGCAGGAAACCTTGTAACCTCATCGCACAATATAACGGTTTCCGCTGACGTTAACCAGAATGATATTACAGAGGAAAATCTTGAGGGAGTAATACTTCCCGGAGGTATGCCCGGCACGCTCAATCTTGAAAATTCTGCCGTTGTAGTTGAATATACCGCCTACTGTGCAGACAATAATCTGATTATAGGTGCAATATGTGCAGCACCGTCCGTACTGGGCAAGATGAATCTTCTTAACGGAAAGAATGCAACCTGTTTCCCCGGCTTTGAAAAATTTCTCAAGAATGCAAAGTATACCCCTGAGTTTACCGTATGTGACGGAAATATCGTAACCGCAAAGGGTATGGGAGCAACAATTCCGTTTGCACTCAAGCTGACAGAGCTTTTTAAGGGCAAAGCCGTTGCCGAAAGCGTACAGGCTTCTCTTCAGTGTCCCTACAGCTATGAATAAAAACAGCATAAGGAATATAAAAAACTCACGCCGGACATATTACAGACAAATACGTGCTTCTTTAAGTGAAAGCTCACGGCAGGAATACAGCCGCATAATAACGGAAAAAATAATATCATCGGATTTATACAGAAATACAGACGTTATTTTTACCTATGTATCATTTTCTACAGAACCCGATACAAGGGAGCTTATACGCCGTTCATTGGAAAACGGTAAGAAAACAGCCGTACCATATTGTATTCCCGAAACAAGCATTATGAAATTCTACTATATAGAAAGTGAAAAAAATCTCAGAGCAGGAAGCTTCGGAATTTATGAGCCTGTTCCCGAAGAATGTGAGGAAGCAACGGAGAAATCAGGAATTATTATCGTACCCGGACTTGCATTCGATGTTAAGGGTTACAGAACAGGCTACGGCAAAGGCTTTTATGACAGGTATCTTCCCGGCTTTCAAGGAGAAAAAATCGGTATATGCTACAGCAGCTGTATGAGAAAATGTATTCTGCACGATACCTTTGATGTACGTGTAAATTACATAATTACCGAGAAATTTACAAAATTTATTGCAAAATAGCTTACTTTAGGTTATTATATAATTTGTAGTGCTGTGCTGTATAAATTATATGTTTGCCAATACAGACGCTCTGACCAATACAGACAAATAAGCGTATAGTTACAGGCTTGTGTTTATACAGCAAATTTATTAAGTTCTTATACTTAAAGAAAGGAAACAGCTATATGAATGACGATATGAAAATGGACTTTTCAACAGATATAGAAGCCGCCCGAAAAAAGCGTGTACAGTCCTTTAAACTGAATGTAGACAAGAAATCAGTCGATAATGACGATGCTCTGAATATTTTCGGAAACATATCTGATGACGGCAGCAACAACGGCAGTGATATTGATACCGAAGCTTCCGCAAAAATGATGGCAGATGATTTTTCCGAAAAATTCTCTCTTCATAAATATACGGACGCTGACCAGATAAATAATGAAAATTCCTCAGATGAAGTCTTTGAGGGCGAGGAACGTGCTGTTGTTGACAATAACGATGAAGATCCCTCCCTTGAAATCTCCAGCTTTTCCAACCAGGAGCAAAAATATAAAATGGATAAGGCTGAACGCAAGGCTATAAAGGAATATAAGAAACAGGAAAAAGCACGTCTTAAAGAAAAAGCAGGAAAAAACGGCTGTCTGTTCAGATTTATATGGCTGTGTATGGTTGTATCCGTTTCGGTTATACTGGGAATGTTTATGTGGAACGGTATGCGTGACCTGTTGGGAATAAACAGACCCGAAGAGGGAGAGAGCATAATACTTGATGTTCCGCCTGATATGAGCTTCAACCAGATTGTTGAAATGCTTAAATCAAACAATCTCATAAAGGACGAGTTCTTCTTCCGTCTTTACGCTCATGTAACACATTCTACAAAGGGCTTTGAAGAGGGTATGTATACAATGCGTCCCAATATGGACTATGAAGCTATACTCAATACTCTCCAGTCAGGTCAGCGGCCTACCGAAACAATATCCGTTCAGTTCAAGGAGGGTATGACGGTAAGACAGGTTGCCGAAGCTCTTGAGGACAAAAAGGTTTGTAAAGCCGATAAATTCCTCGAATTCTGCAATTCCGACACGTTTGACGAGGAGTATTCCTTCCTTAAAGAAATCAAGAGAAATGACCTGTGTGCATATAAGCTTGAGGGCTACCTCTTCCCCGATACCTACGAATTTTATATCGGCGAGGACGCAGACGACAGTGTAAGAAGATTTCTTGATAACTTTGAGTATAAGGTCTGCAAAAAGACAAGCAATGTTACAGGCTATCCCGAAGCTGTATCAATCGAGCGTGTAATCAAGGACAGGGGAAAAACTATAGACGATGTTGTTAAAATGGCTTCACTTATTCAGGCTGAGGCTGCCGACATAAAGGATATGTATGTAGTTTCCTCAGTATTCTACAACAGACTTGCTACCTTGAATACAGGCGGTGTATCGCCTTACGGTGACTATGACCTTGATAAGCTCAAGTCGGACGCTACTTTGTATTATCCTTACAGTGCTCAGGAGGATATTCCCCAGGAAATTGTAGCTACCTTCAAGAGTAATTACAATACCTATAATATTTCAGGTCTGCCGCCCGGAGCAATATGCAACCCCGGTCTTGATGCTATTGACGCTGCCATCAATCCCGACAGCACCAACTATTACTACTTCTGCCATAAGGCTCCTACGGAAACAGACGGTGCTACTCCCTTCTATGCCGCTACCTTCAGCGAGCATCAGAACAATCTTGTTCTTGCAGGTCTTGTTTAATTCCGTATAAACCACATAACCCCTTGAATTAACTAAATAAATACTTAACGGCTTCCGCTGAGTGCGGAAGCCGTATTTTTACCTTGCTTTATTGAAACGAAACAGACTGAAAATCAATATTCTACACCCTGTCTTGCAGAAATACCCCTGTCATAGGGGTGCTTTATTTTGGACATACAAGTTACATAGTCAGCATAGACAAGTATGCTTTTGTCAAGATTGTGACCTGTCAGAACAAGCTCCGTTGTTTCGGGACACTCACTTATAAGGTGTATTACATCGGAAACCGTTATAAAGCCTACGTCTACTGCGGAAAAAATCTCGTCCGCAACAACTACGTCAAATTTCGGAAGATTATTAAGAACATATTCGTAAAGCCTGATAATGTTCCTTTTGTATTTGCTGTGTTCTTCGGGACTTAAATCAAATACAAACCGTACCTTTTCCGGAAGCTTGGGCATTTTTACGGTCGGTATACATTCCAGCACACGTCTTTCCCCGCTTATATCGCTTTTGAGAAACTGAGTAAAAAGTACCTTTTTGCCGTTTCCGCTTGCCCTAACGGCAAGACCCACTGCGGCGGTAGTTTTTCCCTTTCCATCTCCGTAATATATATGCACCATAGAACAGCACTTCCTTTATTTTGATATATTTCATTTTATATATTTGTTGAAATATCTGCCTTTTTATACTATAATTAATATATTAAAAAAGTATTAAGAGAAAAAGGTGAGATTATGAATAATAAGAAAAGAACTTTATTTGTAAGAATTGTAGCAATAGTATGTGCCGTGCTGATAGCAGGCTCGGTCATACTTTCTGCGGTCGTTTACAGATAGTTGTGAACATACTTTTAATATATCTTTAACAGATTGTATGAGAAAGTTATTTAAAGTATGGCGATTATTTACCTTGACAAGCATATTTGATTAATATAAAATATGCCTGCAGTATATTTTTCGGATTAAAGTGGCAAATATATTGAAAAATTTTATAAGATTTATCGGAAAAGAGGTTGTTCAAATTTGAAAAGTTTGGCAAAAAAATTCCTGACAGCGGCAGTTGCATTGAGTATGACAGCTACTATGTTTGTTACCACAGCTTCAGCTTCTAATGTTGTAGCAGGTGATAATTATGTTGAAAACGATTTTATTCACCTGTATTGTAGCAACAAAATAAGATACGGTCTAAAAACAACAGGCGGCAATCCCGAAAACCCTAACGATGACGACAAAAACCTGCTTTACCCTACAACATCAAGAATGTTCGTAAGTATAGACGGTTCTGTATCGACATTAGGTTCTGATTCCACCCCTGTTCCCGATGCACAGAGCAAGAGAATAACTACATCTAAAAACTACAGCAACGGCATTACGGTAGAAAAAATACTTACTATTGTTCCCAACGGAAACACAAGCAGAGAGGATACAGTAGAGTTTAAAATGGTTGTAACCAACAATTCAACCGAAAACCACGAGGTTGGTGCAAGAATTATGCTTGACACTATGCTCGGAAGCAATGACGATGCTCCTTTCAGAATGCCTAACCTCGGTGCGGTTACTATGAGAACTCAGCTTGAGGGCAGTGACATTCCCGAAATTTATCAGGCTTTTAACAACCTTTCAGAGCCTACTGTTGTTTCAACAGGAACATTTGCAAGAGGTGCGGACAAACCCGATATTGTTCAGTTCAACAGATGGGGTATATCAACAGACAATAACCTTATCCCTGCGTGCGACAGTACACTGGAAATCGGCGACAGTGCAGTAAACTCAATCTGGAACGAGAAAACTCTCGCACCCGGAAAGTCAATCGCTTACAAAACATACTACGGTCTTGGAGAGTTTGTAGCAAGCGGAAATGCTGAGCTTGTAGTTGGTGCAACAAAGGTAACTCCTAACTTTGTTATTAACGAAGATGGTACAGGATATGAGCCTGTTTCTCTTATAGGATATGTTCAGAATACAGGTACAGAGGGTCTTGACAATGTAAACATAGGCATTGAACTTCCTGCAGGAGTTACACTCGTAAGCGGTGAGGCTGCTATTAATGTCGGTTCTCTCCGTGCAGGCGATACAAATCAGGCTGCCTGGACATTTAATGCAGAGCCTGCAAACGTTGAGCGTGTAGTTACTGTTACAGTATCAGGCTGGACAGGCGAAAACAGGGAAACAGCTCAGCAGGTAGCATATCAGTATGTAATTCCTGCTATTGAGGGTGCTCCCGAAGTTCCTACGGAAGAGCCTACATCTGAAGCAACCGAAGAAACTGCTACAGAACCCGAAACAGATGCTCCCACATCTGCTACAAATCCCACAGTTCCTGCTGCAACAGAAGCTCCCACATCTGCTCCTACAGCAGCTCCCACATCTGCACCTACAAATGCACCTGCAAACAACAATTCTTCAAATACAACAAACAGCAATACAAGTACATCATCTGCAACAGGCAAGGTTGCTACAGGTGAAAGTCAGTCCGCAGTTATTATGCTTTCACTTGTATTGGCTACTGTAGCTGTAGTATTTATTGTACGCAAGCGTGTAAAGTAATAAATTAAATACAATATTCAATTCAACAAGAGGTAAAGTCTTTTCAGACTTGCCTCTTGCTTTTTTGGTGTGCTTTTTGTTAAAATCTTTACGTTGACATATTATTAAAAAATATAATACACATTCCCAAAACGGAGATGATACCTTATGTCTGAGGATTTAAAAAATATTGTTGAAAATAAATCAAAGTCTGCATTTATTTACTTGAAAACCTTTTTAAAGTGGCTGGTAATATCCTCTCTTACAGGAGCGGCAGGAGGTCTTTTGGGAGCACTTTTCAGCAATACGCTTAAAGAAGCAAATGCTGTAAGGGAAAGTATACCTTGGATTATATTTTTTCTTCCGCTTGGAGGTGTATTGATTGCAGGTCTTTACAAAATGTGCGGTCTTGAAAACGATCCCGGAACTAATATAGTAATACAGTCCGTAAGAACAAAGGAAAATGTTCCGTGGATAATGGCACCGCTTATATTTTTCAGTACGGCTGTAACCCATCTCTTAGGCGGTTCGGCAGGAAGAGAGGGTGCGGCACTTCAGCTTGGAGGAAGTCTCGGTTCGGCAGTAGGTTCTGTAATGCGTCTTGACGAAAAGGATATGCACCTCGCTGTTATGTGCGGAATGAGCGGACTTTTCTCGGCTCTGTTCGGAACTCCCGTGACAGCCTGCTGCTTTGCCATTGAGGTTATAAGCGTCGGAGTTGCATATTATTCTGCACTTGTACCCTGTCTTATGTCGGCTGTAGTATCATATTCCATAGCAATTCATCTGGGCGTTGTGCCTATGAGCTTTAACATAAGCGGTTTCATTCCAAGACTGAATTTTACATCTGTAGCACAGGTCATAGCCCTTGCGGCAGGCTGTGCATTCATAAGCATAGTATTCTGTGTGACCATGCACAAAACCGCAGAAAAAGCAAAAAAGCTTGTAAAAAATCCTTACATAAGAACTGCTCTCGGCGGTCTTGTTATAATTGCCCTGACACTTACAGTTCAGTGTCAGGACTATAACGGTGCAGGCTCAAGGATAATCGCTAATGCTCTTAACGGTCAGGTCAGACCCGAAGCCTTTATTATGAAAATAATATTCACCGCCGTAACAATCGGCTGCGGCTATAAGGGCGGCGAAATAGTTCCAACTCTCTTTATAGGTGCCACCTTCGGCTGTCTTGCCGGAGGATTTATAGGCTTGGAACCTTCCTTTGGTGCAGCTGTCGGTATGGTATGTCTGTTCTGCTCAGTTGTAAACTGTCCGATAGCGTCCGTTATGCTCAGCATTGAGATTTTCGGTGCAGACGGACTGGTTCTGTTTGCGGCAGGCTGTGCGGTAAGCTATATGCTCAGCGGCTACTACGGACTTTACAGCAGCCAGAAAATTCTCTATTCCAAGCTCAAGGCCGAGTTTATAAACATAAATGCAAAATAATTGAGGAATAAAATACACCAAGTTTCAGTAAATATTTTTTATTGGTGCAAATGTTTTTGTGCAGTATAAGTATGGATTTAAACCTCTGCATATGGTAAAATTGTCATTGTGTGTAAGAATAAGTCCGTACATTTTGAAAGGAATGATTATTTATGAATATAGTGGCTTTGGCAGGCGGTCTGAGCAGTGAAAGAGATGTTTCCATAATTACGGGAAAAAAGGTAGCAAGGGCATTGAGAAACAACGGTCATAAGGTATGTCTGCTTGACGTGTATATGGGCTATGACGGCGACAGCATAGATAATATTTTTGAAATAGATTACGATTTTACAAAGGATATAAACGCAATCGGCGAAAATGCTCCCGACATTGAAACAGTCAGAAAAAGCAGAAAAAATCAGGCTGAGGGCTGCTTCTTCGGAAAGAATGTAATCGAAATATGCAGAAAAGCCGATATAGTATTTATGGCTCTTCACGGAGATGTGGGCGAAAACGGAAAATTACAGGCGGCCTTTGATGTTCTCGGAATTAAATATACAGGCTCGGGTTACATAGGAAGTGCTTTGGCTATGAACAAGGCTCTTTCAAAGAAAATGTTTATCGGAAGCGGTATACCTACCCCCAACGGAAGCCTTTTCAGAACAGAGGAGGAAAGCCTGAAATGGACTGAGCTCCCCTGTGTGGTAAAGCCCTGCTCGGGAGGCTCAAGCGTAGGCGTTTCAATCCCCAAAAACAGAGATGAATTTAAAAAAGCCGTAAAAGAGGCGTTTGCTCTTGAAGATGAAATTCTCGTTGAAAGCTATGTAAAGGGCAGAGAGCTTTCCATAGGCGTTCTTGCAGGAAAAGCACTTCCTATAATAGAAATCTGTCCTAAGGAGGGCTTTTATGACTACAAGAACAAATATCAGGCAGGACTTACAGATGATATTTGCCCTGCACTTCTTCCCGATGACGTAACAAGGGCTTTGCAGGCTATGGCGGAAAGGGCTTCCGAGGCTCTTATGCTTGAGGCTTATGCAAGGATCGACTTTATACTCGACTCAGAAAACAATATGTACTGCCTTGAAGCAAATACTCTCCCCGGAATGACACCCACAAGCCTGCTTCCGCAGGAGGCTCTCGCTGTGGGCATATCATACGATGAGCTTGTAGAAATTCTTGTAAATGAATCCATGAAAAAGTATAACTGACGGGTGAACGGTATGAAAAAATTAACTTTATCAGCAATTGCTGCAGCCTGCAACGGCACACTTAATGACATAAGATACGGCGAACTTTATATCACGGCAATTACAACCGACAGCAGAAAAATCGGAGAACGTTCTCTTTTCATTCCCCTAAAAGGAAGCAAGGTTGACGGACACGACTTCATTATGAAAACCTTTTCAAACGGTGCGGTGTGCTGTCTTTCCGAAAAGGAAATTGAAACCGACAGACCCGTAATTCTGGTTAAATCGTGCTATCAGGCTATAAAGGATATTGCGGAATATTACCGTTCACTGTTCAATATCCCCTTTATAGGAATATCCGGAAGTGTCGGAAAAACAAGCACAAAAGAAATGGTTGCCTCTGTTCTCTCAAAGCAATTTGATGTACACAAAACACAGGGCAACTTCAATAATGAGCTTGGCGTTCCTCTTACGCTTTTCGGCTTGGAGGAGCATCATCAGGCTGCCGTAATAGAAATGGGTATAAGCGACTTCGGCGAAATGACAAGGCTAAGCAAAATGGTAAAGCCCGACATCTGCGTAATAACAACTATCGGCGAATGTCACCTTGAAAATCTGGGCGATAAGAAAGGAGTTCTCAAGGCTAAAACCGAAATGTTCAGTTACCGTAATAAAAGCGGAGCTGTCTTTCTGAACGGTGATGACGAGCTTCTGTCAGCCGTAAAGGACGTTGACGGCACAAAGCCTGTTTTCTACGGCTTAAAAGATAACTTTCTGAACACGTATTATGCAGAGAATATAGACAACAGAGGCGAGGAGGGTATAAGCTGTACTCTCTGTACTCCCAAAACCGACATCAATGTAACAATCCCCGCAATAGGTACTTATATGGTATCAAATGCACTGGTTGCCGTGGCTATAGGTGAATATCTCGGTATGACTGCGGAATGTATGGCTGAGGGCGTTGAAAGCTATAAAACAGTCGGAAGCCGTGACGGTGTTATAAAAACAGAAAACCTGACAATCATTGACGACTGCTATAATGCAAACCCTATATCCATAAAAGGCGGCATTGATAACCTCAGCAATTTTAAAGGAAGAAAAATAGCTGTTTTAGGCGATATGAAGGAGCTTGGGAAAAACAGCAGACAGCTTCATTTTGAAGTAGGCGAGTATGTAAAAAATTCGCTTACAGATGTTCTTGTTGCTGTCGGCAAGGACGCTTTAGACATAGCTGAGGGCGGAAAAGGCGGAAATACTCAGGTTTATTACTTTGAAACCGTCAAGGAGGCTCTGGAAAAGCTTTCGGACATAGTTCAGAAAAATGACAACGTGCTTGTAAAGGCTTCCCGTGCTATGAAACTGGAAAATGTTGTCGAATATCTGAAAACAATTTGATTACCGTAATTCCGGGCAACGCATGAAGGCTTTGTCCGGAATTTTTAAATAATGACAGCTTTTAAAATTTCAGGAAACAACTTTGTAACTTTTGTTACCTGCACGTAATCTGATTTATACATATTGTACATAAATCAAAGGAAATGACACTGTGAAAAATATCGTAAAATGAAATTTTAAATCTCTTTAAAAGTGAAAACGGCGATAAAATTCGCTTTAATTCGTCATTATACATAAAAAACTCCATTGATTTTTGTTTGACATATCTTAAAATATTGGTATAATGCAAGCATCGGATATGTTGCGATAAAATAAAAATGACAGGAGTTTACGGAGATTATGTTTATAATTAATACCGCAGGCGAAAACAAAACAAGAGCCGTCTTTATAAGAGGTATGGTAATACTTTTAATGAGCGTTATATTTCTGACATCGGCATTTTCCGTAGCCGCTCTCAACAGGACTGCGGTTATAAATGTTGACGGAAAATCCCTTACAGTAAGTACAATGACCTCCGATACTGACGAAATTCTGAAAAATGCAGATATTTCCGTAAGCAAGTATGACAATGTATCGTCATTTGAGCAGGACGGTGTTATTACGGTAAATATTCTCAGAGCATTTCCCGTATACGTTGACAACGGCATTAAGCGTAAATATATAGTTACGGGCGGTACTGTAGGGCAGCTTCTTGAAAACGAGAAAATAGAAGCAGCAGAAAACACTGTCGTTTTTCCCGACAGAGATACTCTCCTTACAAAGGATATGACAGTAAAAATTTCGGAATACAGAACGGTTGAGGTTACAGCCGACGGAAAAACCGAAGTAAAGGACGTTCCTCTCGGAAGCGTAAAGGAAACACTCTCCTACCTGAATATCAAGCTCGGAGAAAATGATACCGTCAACTGCGGAATGTACGATTTGGTCAGAAACGGTATGCAGATAACAGTAACAAGAATTAACAGCAAAAGCGTAACCTCCACAGGCGAAATTCCCTTTGAAACCGAAGAAGAATATTCTGACAAGCTTGCAGAGGGAAAAACAAAGGTTAAAACAAAGGGTGTAAACGGAGAATACAGTTCTGTAGTACAGCAGAATTTCTGCGACGGCGAAATGGTATTCGAAGAATGTTTAAGCTATGAGGTTACAAAAGAGCCTGTAAACGAGGTAGTTGTTATAGGCACAAAGAAAGAGACTGACAGCTCAGACAAAACCTCTGATACAGAGAACGGCAACGAAAATGAGGAGGATACATCATCTTCCGTACAGACCTCCGCAAACGGCAGCGTTTTTTATGACGCAAGCGGAAAAGCAGTTTCCTATTCTGCTGTATATCACGGCTCAGGTACAGCCTACTATGCCCCCGCAGGCTCTCTGACAGCTTCCGGAAGTGAGGTTTACGTCGGCGGTGTTGCCGTGAATCCCGATATTATCCCCTACGGCACAAAGCTCTATATAGTAGCTGATGACGGCTTTGTATACGGCTATGCAACAGCTATAGATACAGGCGGAGCTTTGTATGACGGCTCTGCAATAGTAGATGTATTCTACTTTACCTATGACGAGTGCGTACAGTTCGGCAGACGTGATGTAAGCGTATATGTTCTTGATTAATTATATCTGAGGTATAATTTTTTCAAATGCCTTGACAAATATCTTAAGCCTGAATATAATATATGTAATGCTTAATAGATTAAAGACGTTGAAGGGAATAAGATACGGCACAGCGGATTTAAGAGAGCCGCCGGTCGGTGCAAGACGGTATTTGCGGCTGTATGTATAGCTCATCCCGGAGTTGCCTGCCTGAGCTTTTTAGGGCAGGACGTGAGACTGCGTTACAGGTCAGGACTTTGTTGGAAGTCTGTTGAGGGACAGTTAATCTGTCCGAATTAGGGTGGTACCACGTTGATTGCGTACTTTAATATGAATAGAGCGTATATTGTCGTCCCTTTTCTTCATTGATGAAGAAAAGGGACTTTTAATTTTGAAAGGTGGTTAAAAAATTGAAGGAGTCATTTAAAAAATATATACCTTTTCAGCAAATAAAACTCAGCAACAGAGAATGGCCCGATAAGGTTATAGAAAAAGCTCCCGTATGGTGCAGCGTTGACCTCCGTGACGGAAACCAGTCTCTGGTTGACCCGATGAATTTACAGGAAAAGCTGGAGTTTTTCAAGCTCCTGTGCGATATGGGCTTTAAGGAAATAGAAATAGGCTTTCCGTCCGCATCTGAAACAGAGTACGAGATATGCAGAAAGCTCATAGAGGGCGGCTATATTCCCGATGATGTTACAATTCAGGTACTCGTACAGGCAAGAGAGCATCTGATAAGAAAAACATTTGAAGCTATAGAGGGAGCTAAAAACGTAATTGTACACTTCTATAATTCCACATCTGCATTACAGCGTAAGGTTGTATTCAAAAAGGATATGGAGGGCATTACAGATATAGCCGTAAAGGGTGCAAAATTAATCAAAGAGCTTACTGAGAAATATGAGGGAGATACAAATATAAGATTTGAATATTCTCCCGAAAGCTTCAGCGGAACTGAAATGGATTTTGCGGTTGAAATATGCCACAGGGTTATGCAGGAGCTGGGTTCTACAAAAGAAAATCCTGTAATTCTGAACCTGCCCAATACTGTAGAAATGTGTACGCCTAACACATATGCAGACCAGATTGAATACTTTATAAAGCATCTGCCCGACAGGGAGGCTGCAATTATAAGCATACACCCCCACAACGACAGAGGAACAGGTGTAGCCGCAGCCGAGCTTGCACTGCTCGCAGGTGCTGAGCGTGTAGAGGGAACTCTCTTCGGAAACGGCGAAAGAACGGGAAATCTTGATATAGTTACGGTAGGTCTTAATATGTTCACTCAGGGAGTAGACCCTAAGCTGGATTTCAGCAATCTGCCTAAGTATAAGGAGATATATGAACGCTGCACAAATATGAGAGTCCACGAAAGAACACCGTATATAGGCGAACTGGTATTTACGGCTTTTTCAGGCTCTCATCAGGACGCTATAAATAAGGGTATGGAATATATGAAAGCCCACAACAGCGATTACTGGGAAATTCCGTACCTGCCTATAGACCCTGCCGATGTAGGCAGACAGTACGAGCCTATTATCCGTATAAATTCCCAGTCCGGAAAGGGCGGAGCGGCTTTCGTAATGGCAAACAACTACGGCTATAAGCTCCCTAAGCAGATGCATCCCGAATTCAGCGAGCTTGTTCAGAAAAAGTGCGACGAGCTGGGCAGAGAGCTTATTCCCAGCGAGCTTCTGAAAATCTTTGAGGACTGCTACATCAACATAAAAAGAAAATATGAGATTGTAGGACACCCGACTGTAAAAGAGCTTGGCGAGGACGGAAACGTTGTTGAAGTACAGGGTATACTGCGTACAAACGGCGATGAAGCTACCGATGTAAAAATATCGGGAGTCGGAAACGGACCTATAGATGCATTTTTCCACGCTCTTGAAAGTGTGGGTATATGTGACTACAAGTTTGTGGACTATTCACAGCACGCTATATCCACAGGCTCGGATTCAAAAGCAGTTTCATATATACACCTTATGACCCCCAGAGGCGGAAGTATATTCGGAGTGGGAATTTCGGGAAATATTTACAGAAGCTCAATATTCGGCGTACTTAATGCTATAAACCGTGCAGAGCAGGAAAGTTAAGAAACGTAATTTTTGCAAAAACGGCAGATACCTTTCACCGAGCTCTACAAAAAGTGGAATGGCAGCAAGGTTCAAAACTGGGCTATGGTAAGAAATCAGCTCGCAACTAACGATAAAATAAAAGCCCGTATTTAAAAATTTCTCGATATATACAGCAAACTCGGAATCCGTTTTCACGAATTCCGAGTTTTTCTACAGTCTG
>ONDU01000044.1 GCA_900316615.1 uncultured Eubacteriales bacterium
TAATTGTCGCCGTTGAAAATGATATTCTGATGCTCCGTCAGCGTTCTTCTGATAAGTTCTTTCAAAGCTGCTTCAAGGTCGGACGCATTTTTGAGTTCCTCGTAAAATTCCGAAAGCTCCTGTGCTACCATAGTATTGAGCATATAGTTGGGACACGCAATATTCAGCGATGAACCCAATGCTCTGAACTCAAACTTATTTCCCGTAAAGGCAAAGGGTGATGTACGGTTTCTGTCGGAATTATCCTTTTTGAAATCAGGCAGAACATCTACACCTGTAAGCATTTCCGATTTATCCTTGCCCTTGTAGGGTGTTCCGCTAACGATAGAATTGACCAACGCACCCAAATCATCTCCGAGATACATTGAAATGATAGCCGGAGGAGCTTCATTTGCACCAAGACGGTGGTCGTTGCCTGCACTGGCAACTGTCAGACGCAGTAAATCCTGATATTCATGCACTGCCTTTACAACCGCCGAAAGGAAAAGCTGAAACTGTAAATTGTTTTCGGGCTGTTTGCCGGGGTCAAGCAGATTTTCTCCCGTATTTGTTGATATTGACCAGTTGTTGTGCTTTCCCGAGCCGTTGACACCTGCAAAAGGTTTTTCGTGCAGCAGACAAACAAGTCCGTGGCGTTCGGCAACCTTTTTCATTACCTCCATTGTCAGCTCATTGTGGTCTGTTGCAATGTTTGAGGTTTCAAAAATAGGAGCAAGCTCATGCTGTGAGGGAGCAACCTCATTATGCTTTGTCTTTGCAAATACACCGAGCTTCCACAATTCTTCATCAAGCTCATTCATAAACGAAGAAACCCTTGTCTTTATAGAACCGAAATAATGGTCTTCAAGCTCCTGACCCTTAGGAGCAGGTGAGCCGAACAAGGTACGTCCCGTATAGATTAAATCGGGTCTTTTGTCATACATCTTTTTATCAATCAGAAAATACTCCTGTTCCGGCCCTACCGTAGTTGTAACCCTTGTTACATCTGTTTTTCCGAGCAGATGCAGAAGCTGTACAGCAACCGAGCTAAGTCTTTCCATAGAGCGGAGCAGCGGTGTTTTCTTATCAAGCACTTCACCTGTATATGAACAGAATGCCGTAGGAATATACAATGTCTTGTCACGAATAAACGCAGGGGAAGTAGGATCCCATGTAGTGTATCCTCTTGCCTCAAATGTGGCACGTATGCCGCCTGAAGGAAAGCTTGATGCATCAGGCTCGCCTTTAATAAGCTCCTTGCCCGAAAATTCCATAATGATACGTCCGTCATCGGTGGGATAAATAAAGCTGTCGTGTTTTTCGGCGGTAACTCCCGTCATCGGCTGAAACCAGTGCGTATAATGTGTACAGCCCATTTCAACCGCCCAGTCCTTCATTGCGTTGGCAACGGCATTTGCAACGCTGATATCCAGAGGTTCACCGTTTTTAACGGTTTTCTTGAGTGTCTTGTAGGTTGCCCTGGGAAGACACTCCTGCATTTTTCTGTCGTCAAATACCATACTGCCGAAAATTTCTGTTACGTTTGCCATAAAACTTCTCTCCTGTCTTTCTGAGGTAGACAAAAAGGGACTGCCGCAGCAAGCCATACGGTAATGCGTAAACTCATTATTCCAAATCCGGAAGCTTTTGAATTTACGGTTATCCGCCCTGCTGCGACAGCCCCATTGCTGTCAACACCTGCATAATACACCTCTGAAAAGCATTTGTCAACACCTTAATGCAATTTTTTTTAAAAAAAATTCAAATTTATTGAAAAACGGCTTTAAAATCAAGTCTAAAATCTTTAAAATGAAATTTATAAATAAAAACACTGCATTTTCTATTGACAATTCTTTTAAATCGTTTTATAATAGCCTGCGTAATCACGATTTGGAGAGGAAGATTATCATGTTTAAAGGTGAACACAGTCTTTACCGTCCTTCATTTGAACACGACAACTGCGGTATAGGAGCAGTCGTCAGTATTAAGGGTATTCCCTCCCACAAGACCGTTGCCGATGCACTTACCATAGTGGAAACACTCGAGCACCGTGCAGGCAAGGACGCAGAGGGAAAAACAGGTGACGGTGTAGGTATTCTTGTTCAGATTTCCCACAGGTTTTTCACCAAAGCGGCAAAGGAGCTTGATATAGAACTCGGCGGAAAACGGGATTACGGTGTGGGAATGTTCTTCTTCCCTCAGAATGAGCTTCACCGCAATCAGGCAAAGAAAATGTTTGAAATCATTGCTGAAAAGGAAGGGCTTGAAATACTCGGCTGGCGAAATGTTCCCAGCGATACGTCTGTAATAGGTCAGAGGGCTCTGGACTGTATGCCCGACATTCAGCAGTGCTTTATCAAAAGACCTGAGAACGTAAAAAGAGGTATTGATTTTGACCGCCGTCTTTATGTTGCAAGACGTGAATTTGAACAGAGTAATGAAGATACATATGTTGTTTCGCTGTCAAGCAGAACAATAGTATACAAAGGAATGTTCCTTGTAGGAGATTTGAGGAAATTTTTCCTTGATTTGCAGGACGATGATTTTGAATCCGCCATTGCTATGGTACATTCCAGATTTTCAACGAATACAAATCCCAGCTGGCAGAGAGCTCACCCCAACCGTATGATTGTACATAACGGAGAAATCAACACAATCAAGGGCAATGCAGACAAAATGCTTGCCCGTGAGGAAACTATGCAGAGCGAACACCTGAAAGGCGATCTTGAAAAGGTTCTGCCTGTTGTCAATACAGAAGGCTCAGACTCCGCTATGCTGGACAATACGCTTGAATTTCTCGTAATGAGCGGAATGGATTTACCTCTTGCCGTAATGATAACCATTCCCGAGCCTTGGGACAGAAACCATACTATGAGTACGGAAAAAAGAGATTTTTACCAGTACTATGCAACAATGATGGAGCCTTGGGACGGTCCTGCATCAATTCTGTTTTCGGACGGTGACGTTATGGGTGCAGTACTTGACAGAAACGGATTAAGACCCTCACGTTACTATATCACCTCTGACGGTTATTTGATTTTGTCGTCCGAAGTCGGTGCATTGCCTATACCGGCAGAAAAAATCATTACCAAAGAAAGACTGCGACCCGGAAAAATGCTCTTAGTGGATACTGTCAGGGGAAAAGTCGTTGACGATGACGAATTAAAAAATTATTATGCAACACGTCAGCCCTATGGAGAATGGCTTGACAGTAATCTTGTGAGACTGAAAAATCTTAAAATTCCCAATGTCAGGGTGGAAGAGCATCACGGAAACGAACGCAAAAGACTGCAAAAGGCTTTCGGTTACACTTACGAAGAAATTATGAAAGAGATACTGCCTATGGCAAAGCAGGGCAGCGAGCCTATCACAGCTATGGGAATTGATACTCCCATAGCAGTACTTTCAAAACAGCCTCAGCCGCTTTTCAACTATTTCAAGCAGCTTTTTGCACAGGTAACAAATCCTCCCATAGACGCTATAAGGGAAGAAATAGTTACTTCAACAACCGTATATATCGGCGAGGACGGCAATATTTTAGAGGAACGTCCCGAAAACTGCAAGGTTATCAAGGTTCATAATCCTATTCTTACCTCAACCGATATTCTCAAAATAAAAAACATGAAGGTCAGCGGCTTCAAGACCGCCGTTATTCCGATACTTTATTATAAAAATACCCGGCTTTCCAAGGCAATAAAACGCCTTTATCTCGAAGCCGACAAGGCATATAACGAAGGAGCAAATATCCTCATTCTTTCCGACAGGGGCGTTGACGAAAATCATCTTGCTATCCCCTCACTGCTTGCCGTATCTGCTTTGCACCGTCATTTAGTAGTCACAAAACGCAGAACCTCTCTTGCAGTTATTCTTGAAAGCGGAGAGCCCAGAACGGTTCACCATTTTGCAACCTTACTCGGTTACGGAGCAAGTGCGGTAAATCCCTATCTTGCACAGGAAACAATCCATGAGCTTATACACAATGATATGCTCGATAAGGATTACTACGCCGCAGTTGACGACTACAACAGTGCTATACTTCACGGCATTGTCAAAATCGCCTCAAAAATGGGAATTTCTACAATACAGTCATATCAGGGCTCACAGATTTTTGAAGCTGTCGGACTCGGAAAAGAAATCATAGACGAATATTTCACCGGAACCGTGAGCCGTATCGGAGGAATTTCCCTTGAGGATATAGAAAAAACAGTTGACAGACTTCATACAATGGCATTCGACCCTCTGAAGCTTGAAACAACTCCCGAAATTTTTTCCTACGGTTCTCATAAATACCGCAGCGGCAAAGAGGAACATCTTTACAATCCCCGAACAATCCACACATTACAAAATGCTGCACGGACAGGAAATTATGAGCTTTTCAAAACCTATACCAAAATGCTCACAGAAGAAACAGGAGCTATGAATATCCGCGGCTTACTGGACTTCAACTATCCCGAAACGCCTGTCCCCCTTGACGAAGTGGAGAGTGCGGAATCCATTGTCCGCCGTTTCAAGACAGGAGCAATGTCTTACGGCTCAATATCGCAGGAGGCACACGAAACACTGGCACTTGCAATGAACCGTCTGCACGGAAAATCAAATTCGGGTGAGGGCGGAGAAAGTGACGAGCGTCTGCTGACCAAAGGAACAGAAAACAACCGTTGCTCAGCAATAAAGCAGGTTGCCTCGGGACGCTTCGGCGTAACCTCCGAATATCTAAACAGTGCAGATGAAATACAGATAAAGATGGCACAGGGTGCAAAACCCGGTGAGGGCGGTCATCTGCCGGGTAAAAAGGTTTATCCCTGGATTGCAAAAACAAGGCACTCCACTCCCGGTGTATCGCTGATTTCACCGCCGCCGCA
The DNA here is from genome assembly GCA_900316615.1 of uncultured Eubacteriales bacterium. Classification (GTDB taxonomy): domain Bacteria; phylum Bacillota; class Clostridia; order Oscillospirales; family Acutalibacteraceae; genus CAG-964. Next base: position 4,842 of record ONDU01000044.1, read on the forward strand.
CCACGACATCTATTCCATAGAGGATTTGGCACAGCTTATATATGACCTGAAAAACGCCAACAAAAAAGCCCGCATTTCCGTAAAGCTTGTTTCAGAATGCGGAGTTGGTACAGTATCGGCAGGTGTGGCTAAGGCAGGAGCTGACGTTATATTAATCTCAGGCTATGACGGAGGTACGGGTGCAGCTCCCGTAAGCTCAATACATCATGCAGGTCTGCCTTGGGAGCTTGGTCTTGCAGAGGCACACCAGACACTTATAATGAACGGCTTGCGAAACAAGGTCGTAATCGAGACTGACGGAAAATTAATGACCGGAAGAGATGTTGCCATAGCAGCAATACTCGGTGCGGAAGAATTCGGCTTTGCTACTGCTCCCCTCGTTACTTTAGGCTGTGCTATGATGAGAGTTTGCAATCTGGATACTTGTCCGTTTGGTGTGGCTACTCAAAATCCTGAATTACGCAAAAAATTTGCAGGCAAACCAGAATATGTCATAAACTTTATGATGTTTATTGCCCAAGAGTTCAGAGAATATATGGCAAAATTAGGAGTAAGAAGTGTTGATGAACTTGTCGGACGCTTTGACTTAATCCGGCAAAAGGATAATCTCTCTGACAGAGAACAGAAAATAGACCTTTCGGCAATACTGAAATGTGATTTGTACGAAAACATTGACTATCATAATAAAGGTCATTATGATTTCCGCCTTTCACAAACTATTGATGAAAAAGTACTTGAACAAAAATTCAGTCAGATATCCGACAGTTCCTCAAACGGAAGCATTGATATTGATGTCAGCAATACCGACCGTTCACTGGGAACCGCTTTCGGTTCAGAGCTTACAAAAAAATTCGGCAATACCCTCGCCGAAGATACTTTCAAAGTGGTATGTCACGGAGCAGGCGGACAGAGCTTCGGAGCATTCATTCCCAAAGGACTTACACTTGAGCTTGTCGGCGACAGCAACGACTATTTCGGAAAAGGTCTTTCAGGCGGTAAGCTGATTGTCTATCCTCCGAAGGAAAGCCGTTTCAAAGCCGAAGAAAATATCATTGTAGGCAACGTTGCTTTATACGGTGCAACAAGCGGAAGTGTATTTATCAACGGTATCGCAGGGGAACGGTTCTGTGTCAGAAATTCAGGTGCGGAAGCGGTTGTTGAGGGTGTCGGCGAACACGGCTGTGAATATATGACAGGCGGTTATGTGGCAGTATTAGGTAAAACAGGCAAAAATTTCGGTGCGGGAATGTCGGGTGGTATAGCCTATGTTTTGGACGAAAACAGGGATTTATACAAAAAACTGAATAAAGAATTAATACTTGTTTCCGAAGTTACCGAAAAAGCTGACATAGAAAAACTCAAATCTATGATTACAAAGCATATTCAGGCAACCAATTCCGAAAAGGCAAAGCGTATCTTAGCGGATTTTGAACAGTATCTGCCGAAATTCAAAAAAATTATCCCCCGTGACTACAAAACCATCGTTGAAGAAATTGCATTATTCGAGGGCAGGGGATTAAGTCGCGATGAAGCAAAAATTGAAGCTTTTTACAGTCTTACGGGTAAGCAATAAGGAGGAGCAATAATGGGAAAGCCAACAGGATTTCTTGAATTTTGCAGAAAAGAGGCTGAAGCCTTTTCAATAAATAAACGTATAAGAAATTACTGCGAATTTCATCAGCCGCTGAGTGATAACGAACAGAAACAGCAGGCTGCAAGATGTATGGAATGCGGTGTACCGTTTTGTCAGTCGGGAATGAACATAGGCGGAATGATTTCGGGCTGTCCGCTGAACAATCTTATTCCCGAATGGAACGATTTGCTGTACAGGGGAGCATGGAAGGCAGCTTATGAGCGGCTGCGTATGACAAATAATTTCCCCGAATTTACCAGCCGTGTATGTCCTGCTCTTTGTGAAAAGGCATGCACCTGCGGAGCAGTCGGAGAGGCTGTAACTGTACGGAACAACGAATATGCCATTGTTGAAAAAGCCTATGAGGAGGGCTTTGCCAAAGCCTGCATTCCGACTGTCCGCACAGGAAAAACCGTTGCTGTTATCGGTTCGGGGCCCGCAGGACTCACTGTAGCTGACCAGCTCAACCGCAGAGGGCACAGCGTAACTGTCTTTGAGCGTTCCGACCGTGTGGGGGGGCTGCTGATGTACGGCATTCCCAATATGAAGCTTGAAAAACATATTATTCAACGCAGAAAAGGTATTATGGAAAAAGAAGGTATCGTGTTCAGAACAAATGTCAATGTAGGCAAAGACATCAGTGCCGGGGAAATATTGAACAGCTTTGACAGGGTTGTTCTGGCGTGCGGTGCGTCAAAGCCCCGTGACATCAATGTCACGGGGCGAGATGCCGAAGGTATTTATTTTGCCGTGGATTTTCTGAAATCCACTACCAAAGCACTGCTTGACAACAATCTACAGGACGGCAGTTATATTTCGGCAGGCGGAAAGCGTGTAATGGTTATCGGAGGCGGTGATACGGGTAATGACTGTGTAGGAACTTGTGTACGTCACGGTGCAAAATCCGTTATTCAGCTTGAAATGATGCCTAAGTTGCCTGAAACCCGTGCCGAAAACAATCCCTGGCCGCAATATCCAAAGGTCTGTAAAACAGACTACGGACAGGAAGAAGCCATAGAGGTATACGGCAGTGACCCGAGAATTTATCAGACTACCGTAAAGGAATTCCTTAAAGACGAACAGGGAAATTTATGCGGTGCGGTACTGATTGACCTTATCCCTGAAAAGGACGAAAGCAGCGGTCGTCTCGTAATGACACCTGTTGACGGCAGTGAACACACCGTTGATGTTGAGCTTGTGTTAATTGCGGCAGGATTTCTGGGCAGCGAAAGCTATGTTGCCGAAGCTTTCGGTGTGGAAACAGACAGCAGGAGCAACATCGCTGCACAGCCGGGAAAACACGCAACCAATGTTCCTAAAATTTTTACGGCAGGAGATGCTCATTCGGGACAGTCTCTTGTTGTCAGGGCAATTCGTGACGGCCGGGACTGTGCAAGAGAGGTTGACGAAAGCCTTATGGGCTATACCAATTTATAAAAAAAAATCGGACACTGAATTTATTTCAGCTGTCCGATTTTTATTTATGCTTTTCAATAAAGAAAAACAAGCGATAATAATGTTTTCTTTTGTATTTGCAGTCTTTGTTATGATTGCTTATGAACGGTTATTTCCTTTTTTCAAAATCCTCGTTAATTTCCTGACTCCATGTATCTTCTATAGCCTTGCTCTTACGGACACTGCCTACTACAGATGAAACTGCACTGTACAGAACACTTGTACCCTGAGCATCTGCCTTATAATTTACCGCACGGTTCTTGTCTATGCCGAAGTGCTTTGCAGTTTCTACAGCATCTATGTTAGCACCTATAAACAGGAACTCCCAGTTGTGCTTTTTCTTCTGGTGCTCAATCATCTTTTTGACTTCCTTGCTGCTGTACTGACTGCTGGCATTTTCCATACCGTCCGTAGTTATTACAAATATCGTATGCTCCGGAACCTCTTTTTCGGGAAGCTCCTTATGCATACTTTTTATGCGTTTAATAGTTGTACCTATAGCATCAATCAAAGCCGTTGTACCTCTTACCGTATAATCCTTATCTGTCATAGGCGGTATTTCGCTTAGCTCAACCCTGCTGTGAAGTACCTGAATTTCATGGTCAAAAAGCACAGTTGTTACATATGCCTTTCCCTCCTGTTTTTTCTGCTTCTCAATCATTGCGTTGAAGCCGCCTATGGTATCGCTCTCAAGTCCTCCCATAGAACCGCTTCTGTCCAGTATAAAAACCATCTCTGTTATACCGTTTTTCATTTTTTGACCTCCTTCGTATTGTTGTAAATATTTATCGCAAGTATACACTATTCCTTGCTGACAGATACAGTTACCGTATACTCGTTAAAGCACCAGCATCTGCTGAGTGATGATAAATCTATATTAACGGGAAGCTCCTGAGAACCCTCAAAGCCGTCCGCAAGAGAGCTTAAATCTACATTTGCCTCTATATCTGAAGATGTAATACCGCTTATTACATCTTCAGGCCCTGCTACCGATACATTTATCGAGCTTGTAGAAACATTCGCCTTATACCCCGCAGGCACCTCAATCAGATTAAACTTTGATACCGTTATTACCTTTGAAGAATAATCGCTGAACTTGAATGAAATTTTAGCCTGCTCCTCATTGCTTATATTTATACAACCTGTAGGAATAGATATATTTGAGGTTATCTGCGTTTTTGACGGGTCAAGCGTATTGAAATCCACAGGGTCAAGCTTTATCTCACTTACAATGCCGAGTATATTTGAAGTTCCTGCCAGAGTTACAGATGATGGCTTTACCGAAGCTATCCTGTCAGTATCAATTCCCGAGGGTACGTTCAGGAACTGTAAGGTTACGGGAACTTCTTTTTTAGGAAGTATACGTATTGTTGTGTCTACTTTCTGCGGTGAAATACTTATCAGGTCATTGTCTATAAATTCGCCGTCGGAATCAATAGGCTGAACTTCCAGCGACTTTGTAATATTTTCGTGGTACTCACCCGATATTCTGTCGTAAACCTGAAGCTTTGCTATTTTTTTAACCTCTTGCTCAGGACCTGTAACAACTGCCGTATCGGAGGATATTACAGGCTTTGCAAGATAATATCCGCTGTCCGAGTTATTGTCGGATACAGGCAGGGTCACTCCCGAGGTATTTATATTTTTTTCTATTGTAAAGGTCTGTGACCTTTCCTTGTCAACTATAACGTTTATTACAGACGGCGATACGGATATAATTTCGTAATCCGATTTAACTCCCGTCTTTTTCGCTGAAAGGCTGAGTGCATATGTATTGGCAAAATTTATACTTCCTGTATTCTGTGCAACGACCTGTATATCGTCCTTTGACAGAGAACCTATAGTCATTCTGTTTCCTCTTATCTGCACAGTAACCTTTGTATCTCCTCCCCTGTACACCTTTAGACCGTCTTTTTTTGCCTGTTCCGAAAGCTCTATAGTCACAGGTACATCTGTTATTGTCAGCGTACTTTCCTCTCCCGAGGACGATGCAAACACTACCCAAAAAAAGCAGGCAAGGATAAAAGAAACAAGCAGCATAAATTTAGAATTGTTAAACAGGGATTTAGTATTCAGAATTTTCTTTTTTTCCTTTTCCATTTATATTTTTCCTGTCCTTTCTGATTGATGAAAAAATAGGAATGTAGTCCTTAAAGTCATTCCGTGAATTTTCGGGAAGCATAAGCTTCTGCAAATATTCACGCAGCTCCTCGCTGTCCCTCATTTTCTGCAAACGCCCCTTATGTACAAGCGATATTGCCCCTGTTTCTTCGGAAACGACCACTACCACAGCATCGGAATCCTCACTCATGCCTATTGCGGCACGGTGTCTTGTTCCGAGATTTACGTCAACGTCCCTGTTCTTTCTCGTAAGAGGAAGTATGCAGCCTGCGGCATACACTCTTCCGTCACGTATTATCACCGCACCGTCATGAAGCGGTGCCTTGTTGAAAAACATATTGCCAAGCAACGATACCGATGAAGCCGCATCAATTACAGTTCCCGTATCTATAATATCCCCCAGCTTTGTCTGCTGCTCGAAAACTATCAGTGCACCAATCTTTTTGCTGCTGAAGCTGTTAGATACCGCAACAACATCATTTATGCACTTTCTTTTTGCCATATTGAGTTCGCCTTCATCATCTGTAGTTGAAAATCCGAAGGTCTTTGAAATCTTGTTTCTTCCGAGCTTTTCAAGACCGTTGCGTATCTCAGGCTGGAAAATTATAAGTATAATCAGCACTCCGAACTCAACGAACATTTTGAGCAGTGCCGAAAGCATCGTAAGATGAAAAATATTTGCAACCAGATAAATAAATATAAGCAGTGCAGCACCTTTTAATAATTGCTCAGCCTTAGTATCTCTTATAAACTTAATAAGAGTATATATGATAAACGTCACGCACAGAATGTCTACAACGTCTTTTATCTCAAAAGTTTTTACGACAGATAAAAAGGACTGAAACCACGACAAAAGCATATCCATAAAATTTTCATTCCAATCCGTAATATTAACGAAGCAAAGCAGTAAATTTAAAAATATCCTTATTTTTAAACCGAATAACCATTATACAGAATAATTGTATCACAAAAAT
>ONDU01000088.1 GCA_900316615.1 uncultured Eubacteriales bacterium
TGTCAATTCTATTATAACGGATTTATGGCAAATATGCTCTACTTTTTTATATTTTTCTTGTAGGCTCTATTTGTTACCCCAACATTTATTATAGAGCCTCTTTTATGTATGTATATCGAAAAGGCAAAAAACTTCAGCTTTAATTGTAACCCGTCTAGCCTTTCTTTTTGTTGACTTTTAATTATCATAATTCACTTATCATAATTCAAGACGGATATTGCGTCATAAATTGTTTTTTCCATAGCCTCTTTTCCGTATTTATCTACCTGTGACTTGTTTCTGTCGCCGTGTGTAAGACAGCCTGCACCTCCTATACAGCCTCCCTCACAAGCCATTCCTTCAATAAAGTTTGCGGTTTGTCTGTTTACCTTCTTCTTTGTTAAGGCAACCCTGCACTGCTCTATACCATCACATACACAAGCCTCAAGCCTGAAATCGTCAAGACCGTGTTCCTTCAGAGCTTGTGCCACAGCGTCTGCAAGACCGCCGCTTCGTGCAAATATCCTGCCAAAGTAAGAAGCATCATCAAGCACAGCTTCTTCAAGCTGAGTAATATCAATATCACGGCTGTCAAATAAAGCCTGAAGCTCCTCAAACGTGATTACAGAATCCACGTAAGGCTTTACGCTGTCCAGTTTAATTTCAGCCTTTTTAGCAGTACAGGGACCTATAAACACGATTTTTGCATTTTTGTCGTTATCCTTTATGTATTTGGATATAGTTGCCATAGGAGAAAGGTTGTGGGAAATATGCTGTACCAGTTCGGGAAATGCATTTTTTATATACGATACAAAAGCCGGACAGCATGAGCTTGTCAGAAAGCCTTTTTCGGCAAGCTCCTTTGCTTCCGAATAAGCGACCATATCCGCACCGAGTGCCGCCTCTACAACTGCATAAAAACCAAGCCTTTTGAGTCCGCTTATTACCTGCCCCAGCTTTGCATACTTGAACTGACTTGCAACAGACGGTGCAACTACTGCATAGACTTTATATTTTTTATCCCTTTCACATTCACGCAGAATATCAATCACATCGAGAATATACGATTTATCCATAATAGCACCGAAAGGGCATTGATAAACACAAGCACCGCAGGCAATACATTTTTCGTTGTCTATATACGCATAATGTTCCTCATTAATAGAAATCGCCTTTATTTTGCAGGCATTCTGACACGGACGGCGGCGGTTCACTATAGCGGAATAAGGACATACCTTGGAGCATTGTCCGCATTCTATACATTTGCTCTTGTCGATATGTGCAACATAGTTATGGTCAAAGGAGATTGCTCCCTTCGGACATACATCTTCACAGCGGTGAGCAAGACAGCCACGGCATGAGTCGGTTACTTCATATCCCGCTGCAGGACATTCATCACAGGCAATATCAATAACTTCGATTATATTAGGATTTTCCCTGTTGCCGCCCATAGCCAGCTTGACCCTTTCCGCAACGATTGCCCTTTCCTTATATACGCAGCAACGCATTGTAGGTATCTTTCCCGGTACAATGATTTTTGGAATATCCAATATATTTTCCGGCAGGGTATCATTCCACGCCTGTTTCGCCACCTCACGCAGAACCTTATATTTCAGGTGCTGCACCTTTGTATCAAATTTTCTCAGTTCTTTCATAAGCAAGCTCCTCATATATTACCAGGTGAACTGCCTGTTGTCTGAAGTCAACAGGCAGTTCACCTGATTTTATTCGGAATAATTCTTTACTTCTATACTCTTTATTTTTACATCTTCAACAGGCTTGTTATATTCGTCTGTTTCTACAGCTGCAATCTTGTCCACAACGTCCATACCGTCATAAACCTGAGCAAATACGGTATGACCCTTGTCGCAGGCATTGAAGGCTCCGTCAAGGTTGGGATTTCCGCCGTTTTCCTCATAAAGCTTCTTTACCTCATCGCTTATCAAATCAGTATCAAGCAGGAATGAACCTCTCTGGGCTATGAACATTTCGTACTCCTCTCCGCCTATTGTATAGTACTGGCAAAGACCGGGATAGCTTAACTTCCAATACTTTTCATAATATTCCCAGCCTTTAAGACCGTCTCTTTCCTGATTGAATACATCTTTGTCTGCCTGATTTATAAAAAACTGGCTTCCGTTTGTATCCTGCCCTGAATTAGCCATCGCTACAGAACCTCTGATATTAAACAGGTGGTCACTGAATTCGTCCTCAAAGCTGTCGCCGTAGATACTTTCTCCTCCTGTACCGTTGCCGAGAGGGTCACCGCCCTGTATCATAAAGTCCTCGATTACTCTGTGGAACAGAAGGTTATCATAATAACCTTCCTTTGCGTGGGTTATGAAGTTTTCTACAGTCTTGGGTGCGGCTTCGGGGAAAAATCTCAGGCTTATATCACCCATAGATGTGTGCATTACTGCAACCTGCTCACCTGCTGAAGGCTTGTCCAACTGATAACCTACCTTATGCTCAGTATCCTTGTATACCTTTGCATCTTTTTTACTTGTTTTTTCAACGTCTATCGGAGGATAGCTCACTGCTTCGGTAGCATTCTCAGTTGACGTACCGCTCTGTGAATTACTGCCCGATGTATTCTTGCTGTTGTTTCCGCAGCCTGACGCTGCAACAGCAACTGCTCCGACCGTAACAACACATAAAGCTGATAATAACATCTTTTTTAAATTACTGTTCATTATATAAATCCTCTCTTTAAATTATTATAGCAATCTCATTTTATTATAAAAGCTCTGTCATTGCAATAAGGTTTCAATATTTTTTAATTATATTTACAAAATAACAATATTCCGCATTACTGCACATAGCATAAAAAATATTGTATCAGCATATAATTCTCTAGCTGTAATATTTTAGGAGGAAAGAAAATGGCAGAATTTTATCCTGAGGGAATACTTATAGATAAAGCAGAAAATGCAAAATTTTTTAAATCACTGACTGCCCTCAACGAGGCTTTATATGACGAAAGAATACTGGAGGCACGGGCAGTAATATGCGATTCCGAGCATAATCTTATAGTGGATATGGGGTGTATAAAGGGTATCATACCGAGAGAGGAGGGAGCTTTAGGTATAAAAGAGGGTAAAGTAAGGGATATAGCAGTAATTTCCAGAGTAAACCGTCCGGTATGCTTTATAATAACAGATTTTATACGAAACTCCGGCGGAGAAACGGTAGCTGTACTTTCAAGAAGCAAGGCTCAGAAAAAATGTATGGAAAGCTATATAAGCATGCTTAAATGCGGCGACGTAATAGATACACGTATTACACACCTCGAACCGTTTGGAGCATTCTCTGATATAGGCTGCGGAATTGTATCTCTTATTCCGATAGATACAATATCGGTTTCACGCATTGAGCACCCCAACGAGCGTTTTTCGGTAGGAATGGATATTAAAGCCGTCGTCAAGGGTATTGAAAATGACAGAATAAGCCTTACACATAAAGAGCTGCTGGGCACATGGGAGGAAAATGCAGGAAAATTCCGTACAGGAGAAACCGTTGCCGGAATTGTACGCTCGGTGGAGGATTACGGCGTTTTTGTCGAGCTTACACCCAATCTTGCGGGACTTGCGGAAATGAAGGAGGGCGTTTCGCCGGGTACTCAGGCGAGCGTTTACATAAAAAATATAATTCCCGAAAAAATGAAAATCAAGCTCATAATAATAGATACATTTGAAAGTAATATCAAGCCGTCCCTGCCGAAATATTTCTTTAC
>ONDU01000032.1 GCA_900316615.1 uncultured Eubacteriales bacterium
ATATAAATTGTGTGCCGTTTTCCGTATTTCTTTGGCAATGCCCTCCATTTGCAGCCGTTTTCTATTATTTAAAGTAATGCACACAAAAACTGATAATTTGAAATCTCCGGTGGTTTTCGGGTAATCGGTACTAGATGCTCAATTTTTCGGTATTGTTTTTTCGTTGGTTTCATGTCTTTATTATACCTAAAGTCTTATGGTGAATATCTTGGCATTCTTCTATCTTGTGTGCCAGCGGAAGCTCTTTGTCCGCAATATTTTTCTATTCAGATATTTGTAATATCCGCTCCTTGATACTTTGAAGAATCTGCACATTTCGCCGATACTGTATTTATCCCTGTGTTTGTATATGACCTGATATTTGATTGCCGGCTTAACTTCTTTCCTGTGAGCGAGAGAAAATCCCGCATCAATTCAACTTCCGGTTCTAATCGCTTAATATATCTTTCTTTGCTTGCTAATACATATCTGATTTGAGCCAGTTTGTCCAGCTTTTCTATTGAAGGCGGAATATCTCCGTTTTTTACACGGTCGTCCCTTTTTTTTCAACGTTTTGCCTGCTTCCACTATTATTTGCTTCTTATTGTACCTTGTTTTGAGGTTTTGTATTTCGTTGTATGTAAATCCGAGCTTGTTTCCTATTTCTCTGAGAGTATAACCCTGATTTACCATACTGATGATTTTTGTTTCATATTCACTTATATGTCGATATTTTCTGCTCATAAAAATGACCTCCTATGGTATCTTTATTCTACCATAGGAGGTCTGTTTTTTTCTATTGTCTACTTTATTATGGAGCTGTTCACACAACGAAGTGCTGTTTTTTATGTTTTATATTGAAATTTTCAGACCCTCGGCATTTTTATTCTATCTTTCTTCTTATACTCATGTTATGTTATTCTTTTCAATAATTGACCTTATTTCCTGCTCAACCTGCTTTACTTCATCTCTGATTTATTTTTTGCGGCTGTTTATATAATTGACGAGATGTTTTGTGCCTTTAAAAATTGCCAGCAGTGGGTTATCAATGCTTTCCAATACGTCGATAATTACGTCCAGCAATGTATCCGAACCCTCGAACAACTGTTCCCTCAGACTTTCTTCACTGTCGGCTATGCTGTCGAGGTCTTCATTTTCGTTACGTTCTCTTAACTTTTTTGCTATTTCTTTTCTTATGTTGATTTTTGTATTTTCATCTTCTATTCCCTCATACAGAAGCCAGAAATAATATTCAGGGCGTATCTGTATAACATTAGTACCAAACTTTATGTCGATATATCCGCCTTTTTCCTGAACAAAGTTTCGTATTTCTTCATAGAGGTTCGGGTCGGGTGCAGGTATGATAACTCTGTTTTTTATGCTGTCATAGCGTATGTAGTCCTTTATGCTTTCCAGCGACTTTCTCCAGTCAAATTCAACGGGATAACGAGCCTGTTTTTTCAGCTTCAGGTTTTTAACGGAAGCCTGCTTTATACCCAGCATTTTTGCAATAGCGTAGTCTGAGCAGGCATTCATATCAATTACATTATCGTTATTACTGTATTTATGTATCATTCCTTCCATAAAAATACTGAACATAAGCAGTTCAATTTCCGCTTTGCTTGCCGCACCAAAGTTTCTGTTGTAGAACATATCAGCAATTTTATCAAAGGCTTCGGCTTTTTTAGTCTGCAATTCATTTGCATTATAAAAACTGTCAAATAATTTTTCTGTACTCATTTTTCTAGTCCTTTCAAATTTTAAGTCCTTTTATATTCATCTCTTTCAAATGCTGCACCTGTTCTTCCTGACTGTAACTTTTAAAACCAGCAGGCAATATAGCACCTCTTAAATCAGCACGTGTTAAATCAGCATCTGTTAAATCAGCACGTGTTAAATCAGCATCTGTTAAATCAGCATGTGTTAAATAAGCAAATGTTAAATCAGCACCTATTAATTTAGCACCTATTAAATTAGCATCTGTTAAATCTGCATATATTAAATAAGCATGTCTTAAATTTGCACCGCTTAAATCTGCATCTCTTAAATTTACACCTCTTAAATATGCATCTCTTAAATTTGCATCTCTTAAATCTACGTTTCTTAAATCTTCATATCTTAAATATGCCAGTGAACAATCAATTCTGTTTGATATTTTTCCGTTTTCAGCCATAAAATGATGCTTAAATATAGCTTTGAACAAATATTGAATTATGTCGGAATTTGCACTTATATTTCCAACATTGTTCCACCATTTTACATATTGTTCCTTTGTTTCTATCAATATGGGTTCGTATATATGCCTGTAAATTTGTGCCGCACAGGAAAGAATACTGACAACAGCGTGAATATGTTTATTTTCATTTAGTTTATCATACAACGTTCCATCTGTAAGCATTTTTTCAAAGAAATTCGGCAATAAACGCATTTCTTTTTCTTTATATACAAAGCTTTCTTGCTTATTTACATCTTTTTTAGCACGCAGCCAAATAAATTTGCATACCATATCCTGTAAAGGTGCTTTTTTAAATTGAAGAAAAAACTCGATAATTTTGTCTATCTTATCTTCTTGTGACAAATCACGCTGATTATAAATCTCATTGAGTTCATTGTAAATTTTCTCGCACAGGAAAAAGTCACGTATATTGTTGTGATAGAACTCTACTGCACCGTCACCTGTTTCTTTCCAGTAGTTGCACAGGGCATAACTTTGTTTTATCATTTGGGGTAAATAACTATTATCTCGTAACCTTGTTTCTGTACCACTTAATTTGTCAATAATTGTTTTTATTTCATCAGATATAACATACAATTCATTGTTGTTTTTCTTATACATTCCGTAAGCTATTTCTTCAGATACTCTGTAAATAATATCATAATATTTATGTGAAGAATGTTCGCAGGGGTCACCCTCATCGACAAACATCTGATTATACTCTGTTTTACTCAATGCACTAAAAAAGATATGGTGATATAACTCCCAACTGTTTTTAGTCAGTTTTATACTTATATCCTTTGCCGCCAGCATATACAGTGTCATTGGTGTATCACATATAGCAGAATCCGTATCATCATTAATATCAACTATATACTGTTGTATTTCATAATTTAAACTCTGCCCGCAGTAATTATCAGAGGTGTAATGTGTTATCCATTCTTTTCTTTTTCCTTTATCAAAATGCTGTAAAGTGATACGTTCAGAAGGAATATTGTATTGTTTGCCGATATAATGAGGTCTTGATGTAATAATATAATGGTAACTTGTTCTTCTGTTTTGATAAAGTTCATAAATCAGCTCATTATAATCTGAAATGCCCTCTATCATACAGAGTTCATCAAAACCGTCAAGTATGATTACAGCATTAGGAAATCGTTTATTCAGATTTTTCAAGCTTTCTTTTTTATCCCTGGAATAGATATTAATATGTTTTAAAATAGCATTTGTTAAACTTTTTGTTGAATTTATTATACTTTTGTCCAAATCACGCAAACGAACAGTAATGACAGGTCTGCCGTCAAAAATATTTATTTTTGTGTTGTCATCATCTGATTTTAAGTTATCATAGTTCATCCAGCTTACAAGCGTACTTTTTCCGCAGCCTGCATCACCCTCTATGAATAAAAATGGCTTATTGCCCGTTAAAAAGTTGGCAAGCTTATCTTCAAGGTCTGTTCTAGGTCTGGAATTTTCGTATACTTTATACTTAGGCATAACAAACAGATTGCAAAGATTTACTTTGCTGTCCTTTTGTTCCTTATGCAAAAATAAGGTTTCACTGAAACTGTCAGCATAGGCTTTGTTATCAGTACGGACTGCTTTTGCCGGGTTTCCATACTCAGGACGATATTTATTAAGCAAATCGTCATATTCAAGTAACATCGTTTCTATATCGTCCCAAAACCACACGTCTATTTTAATATCATTTTTCGGATTATGTTCAATATTCCGATTATGTTCAATGATAATATCGTCAATGTTTGTATCTTTATCGATTGCGGCAGCAACTATAAAGTGGTTGAACTGCCAGTCTTTTTCGTTATAAAAATAGTTATATGCACTTTCAAAATTTTTTTTGATTTCTTTTTTTAATTTAGTTATATCATTGGTGGTGTAATTTTTGCATTGTATTACTTCTTCAAAATCATCGATAGAATAGATGTCTATTCCGTTCTGATCCTGACCGTTTCTTCCGTATAAACCGAACTTTTTGTTATATTTTTTATTTGCACAATCTCTGACCATTTCTTCAAATCTTTTCGGATCTGTTTCTTTAGGTAATTTTCTTAATGCCACTTCAATCACTCCGTTTCAACGTTTTCTTCATTATACCATAAACTTCAACAAAAAAATACATTTTTTGAAATTTGTTTTGCACAAAACGATTTACAATGCGGCTTTATAAAACAGTCCGCTGACGTACATATCACAACCATATAATACAGCACCGCACAAGGATATTGCCACAGATGTTGTGTTATCCTTGTGCGGTGTGCATATACTCACATCATATTGTTTTTTCTATAATAGACCGTATTTCCTGCTCAACCTGTATGACCTCATCTCTGAACAGATTTGATGAAACCCTCAATGCACCGTTGCCCATTATAATAAGCTGTTCCATACCGTCAGATGTAACTACCCTGACATTGTTGTCCTTAGCTATGCTGTGAGTAACCTTTTCTATGTACATATCGGCAGTTTCAGCCTCCTTGGTATAAACAACGCTTATATTGTTTACCTTTTCTATCTCCCTGTGCTGTCCCTTTACCTTGTAAGCGTCAAAAACAAGTATGACCTCACATTTTCTGTAGCCCTGATAGTTGCACAAAACATTTATAAGCGTATTCCGTGCAGTATCAAGACTTTCAGCGGCAATTTTTTTGAGGCTGTCCCACGAAAATATAACATTATAGCCGTCTACAAGAAGATACTCCTTGCCTGAGAAGCTTTTTTTGTTTTTTATTTTATACACATCACCGGAAGCCGTTCTTTCTTTTTTTATTTCATCCTTTGCAGAACCGAAAGCCTTCCTTTTATCTTTTTTTACAGAACCGTATGTCTTTTCAAAGATTGCCATAAGCTCTTTATCGTCAGCAAAAATATCAAAGGAGGCACGCGAACTTCTTTCAGAGCTTATTGTCTTACTTTCATTTTCGGTATTGTCTTTTTCATCATTTAGTGAGGACGGAAGATGCATATGCTTTGGAACTTCATTCCACTTCACATTATATCCTGCTCCGTGTGAGCAGAATACCGAGTCGGCAGGATTTTCCGTATCGCTTTCACATACATATCCTATATTTTTGATAACCTCGTCACTGTTGTGGCAGGGCTCATAGCCTTTGAGCGACAGGACAAGCTTTCCTTTGCCGTGTGTGTACTTATTTACCTCTTTGATATATCCGCTTATGCATACGGCAGGAGCCGTTCCTGTAAGAACTGATGCTTCGCCGTTGTTCTGAGGATTGTCAAATTTTCCGTACATACGCTGTATATCCGACATGGCACGTCCTGTATTTTCAACAGGAACCTCCAGCATAAAATCATACACAGGCTCAAGCAGTACACTTTCAGCCTGCATAAGCCCCTGTCTTACTGCACGGTACGCCGCCTGACGGAAATCTCCGCCCTCAGTATGCTTTAAGTGAGCCTTACCTGCTGTCAGCACTATGTTTACATCTGTAAGCGGCGAGCCTGTAAGAACTCCGATATGCGTTTTTTCGGAAAGCTGAGAAATAATAAGTCTCTGCCAGTTTTTGTCCAGATTATCCTCCTTGCAGACTGAGGTTATAGAAATCCCGCTTCCTCTTTTTGCAGGCTCGAGTATAAGGTGAACCTCTGCATAGTGCCTGAGCGGTTCAAAATGTCCTACACCCTCTGCCCTGTTGCTTATGGTTTCCTTATATACTATGCTTCCGCTTCCGAACTCAACATCGAAGCCAAATCTTTGCGGTATAATGCTTTTTAATATTTCAAGCTGAATTTCTCCCATAACATTAATCTGTATTTCCGACAGACGGTTATTCCATACTACATTGAGCTGGGGGTCTTCCTCTTCGAGAATTTTAAGCTTCTTGAATGCCGTGTGAGGGTCTGTATCTGACAAGGGCTTTACACTATAGGTAAGAACGGGTTCCAAAAGCGGCAGAAAGGAATTCTGTT
This sequence comes from uncultured Eubacteriales bacterium, assembly GCA_900316615.1. Lineage (GTDB taxonomy): Bacteria > Bacillota > Clostridia > Oscillospirales > Acutalibacteraceae > CAG-964. The sequence continues at coordinate 6,143 of ONDU01000032.1, forward strand.
CTTCACCGAGTCCGTCGCCCGAATGTGCGAAGGTTATTCCTGTAACCGCACAGACTGTCCCTGCCTTCGCTGTATCTGCCGCAATATATTTCTCTCCAGAATATATTCTTATCTGATTCACTTTTTCCGAGTTTATATTTTCAGGCGAAGCTATAATATCCTTTACGTTCAGTCTGCCTCCTGTTATCTTGATAAAGGTCAGTCTGTTTCCCTGCTTGTCCTCGCTTATTTTGAATACCTTAGCTCCGAAATTCTTTTTATATACCGGCATTTCGGAATATTTGCATATGGTATCGAGCAAATCTGTTACGCCCTCAAGCTTCAGTGCAGAACCAAACAGGCACGGAAATATTTTCCGTTCCTTTACTGCATGTGCAATACTTTCAATATCAAGCTTTCCACTATCGTAGTACTGTTCAAGCAGTGCTTCATCGCAGATTGCCGCCTCCTCATAAAAATCACTGCCTGTATTTTCAGCTTCAAACTCAATACAGCTTTCGCTTAATCTGCTTTTCAGCTCTGATATGATTTTTTCCTTATATGCTCCGTCCATATCCATTTTATTTACGAATATAAAGGTTGGCACATTGTATCTTTTCAGAAGCCGCCACAGTGTACAGGTATGGCTCTGAACTCCGTCTGTGCCGCTCACGACAAGTACTGCGTAATCCAGAATTTGCAGAACTCTTTCGGTTTCGCAGGAAAAATCCACATGTCCGGGAGTATCGAGCAATGTTATTTCATTATTCCTGTATTTCATTACAGCCTGTTTGGAGAATATGGTTATACCTCTGTTCCGTTCAAGCTCAAGGTTATCAAGAAAGGAATTTTTATGGTCTACTCTTCCTAGCTTGTTTATATTGCCTGAGCAGTACATCAGTGCTTCGGAAAGAGTAGTTTTTCCCGAGTCAACGTGTGCAAGAATACCTATTGAAAGTTTTTTCATAATCTATCATTCCGTTTTAATATTGTTAAAGGACTCCGCCATTTAAAATCCCGCCAAAGGCTCTGCCTTTGGAAACCGCAAGGGCTCTGCCCTTGACCCGCAAGCCTTTGAAAAGGCTTGACCTAAACTTTATGTTTTGTTTTTTTCGGGTTACATCATTTCAGGCAAAAAATTATCAGTATCAATAAAAGCAAGACAGCCGCCGATACAAGCATAACGGGCAAAAGCTGATATAAATGCAGATAGCCGCCGAAGCTGAACTTTGACAATATACTTTTGCTTCTGTTCGAGGTTATACGCAAAACCATAGCGGTTAAATTATCTCTGCTTCCGTTTCTGATAGCTTTTTCTATGATTGCGTCTGCTGTTTTCTTGCATTTGCCGTCAAATCTTTCAACTATGCTGTTAATCTCCCTTTCATTCACGCTGTCCGATATTCCGTCTGTGCAGAGTATAAAGGTATCGTTTTTCAAAAGCTTTATGGTTGAGCTTACATATGGAGCAAGATTTCGGTTATCTGTATTTTTCATACCGAGATGTTTGGTTAATCTGTGTCTGCGTATATCACGTTCTGCCTCTTCCCTTGTGATAGCCCTCATTCTGTAGAGCTGTTCCGCTACGGTATGACTGTGTGTTATTCTTGTTACCCTGCCTTTTGAAATATGGTATATACAGCTGTCCCCTAAATTGTATGATTTTGCTTTTCCGTCCTTAATCACGAGCAAAGCCATAGTACTGCCTATAGGTCGGTTAATTTTTTCTGCTTCTCTGCAAATCTGCTTGTTTGTATCTTCTATATAATCGTTTACTGAGCTTTCAGTATCGTTTATGATACTGTCGGTATACTTTCCGAGGGTAGATGCCGCACATAAGGACGCAAACTCCCCTTTCGCTGAGCCGCCCATTCCGTCAAACACAGCAAATACTCCGTTCTGGGAAAGTCCATGAAAGGCGGTTGAGTTCTGATTCTCCGAATATTTATAGTCGGCTGTCCTGCCGTTAAGAAAATAATTATCCTCGTTGTTAGTTCTGCCTTCGCCTAAGTCGGAGCTTACCGAGCCTTTTACAAACAAGCCTGACATAACGGCAGTTCACCTCCCCGATACATAAAATTATGTCAACTACATAATAGCATACAATCTGTAATTTAACAACTTTTATTTCAGGTAAAATTTATTTCAGCTCAAAGTCTGAGTATGTTGCGATTGCAGGGCTGCGAAAATTTCGCAGCCGCTAAACGGTTCAGCCGTTTAGCCGTTCGTAAGACCAAAGTCTTACGAACGCTGCAATCGCCCTAATCCAAGGTGTGAACAAAGGTTTGTGGAGTTTAATATTAATATTTTGTATGTAGTGACAAAGCCTTTTTTTTATGATAAAATTAATATGGGTTCGGTTGTTCTTATTTATATTTTTTTCGGACTCATGTGTTATAATTACAGAGTATGTTTTCAGAATAAAAATAATGCAAAAAAGAGGAAATGCCATGAATGAAAAAGTCGGAATAGTAAGCTTAGGATGTGCCAAAAATCAGGTTGACGCTGAAATGATGCTTTTCAGTCTGAAAGAAAGAGGTTATAAGATAGTTTCAGATCCTGCTATGGCAGACGCAGTTATAGTGAATACGTGCGGATTTATAGAGTCTGCAAAGCAGGAGAGCATAAACGAGATTATAGAACTTGGCAAGCTTAAGGAAGAGGGAAAAATAAAGTGCATAATAGTGACGGGCTGTCTTGCCGAAAGATATAAGCATACGGTAAAGGAACAGCTTTACGAGGCAGACGCAGTAGCAGGAATAGGAGCAAATGAAAGTATAGCGGATATAGTAGAAAGATGTCTTGAGGGAAAGCAGGAGGAAATATATCCCGACAAGCTTTTATGTCCGCTTGAAGGAAGAAGAATACAGAGTACCCCGTCACACTATGCGTATTTAAAGCTGGGTGACGGCTGTAATAACAGATGTACATACTGTGCAATACCGATGATAAGGGGAAAGCTTAGAAGCCGCAGTATTGAATCACTGGTTGAGGAAGCAAAGCAGCTTGCTGACAACGGAGTAAAAGAGCTTATACTGATAGCTCAGGACGTTACAAGATACGGACTTGATTTATACGGAGAATTAAAGCTTCCGTCACTGCTGAGGGAGCTTTGTAAAATTGAAGGATTAAAATGGATAAGGCTTTTATACTGCTATCCCGATGCTGTAACAGATGAGCTTATAGAATGTATTGCGTCCGAGGAAAAGATACTCAACTACATAGATATTCCCTTACAGCATTGCAACGACAGAATACTTAAGGCTATGAACAGGCGTGGAGATAAAAAGGCAATAGTCAATGTGATAAACAGGCTAAGAACAAAAATTCCCGATATAATTCTGAGAACAACATTTATATGCGGCTTCCCCGGAGAAACTGAGGAGGAATTTACAGAGCTTGCCGAGTTTGTAAAGGAAATAAAATTCCAGCGTCTTGGCTGTTTTGCATATTCTCAGGAGGAGGATACGCCTGCGGCAGGCTTTGACAATCAGATAGATGAAGAAATCAGGGAAAAAAGAGCTGAAATTATTATGGAACAGCAGACGGGCATTATGGAGGAATACTGCCGCTCAATGATTGGAAAGAAAATTGAGGTAGTCTGCGAGGGCTTTGACAGATATGCGGAATGTTATTTCGGAAGGTCGGCGGCAGATTCCCCCGATGTTGACGGAAAGGTATTTTTCCGATGCAGCGATGAAGGAAATAAGCCTCAGATTGGTGAGTTTATTCAGGTAGAGGTTGAAGATATGATTGACTGTGACCTCATAGGTACGGCAGTAAGATAAAGGGAGCGTGGTATTGTGAATTTACCCAATAAGCTTACGGTATTAAGAATTATACTGGTACCGCTCTTTATAGCATTTTTGCTTACAGATGCTATTCCATGCAACTACATATTTGCCATGCTGGTTTTTATAGGAGCTTCCCTTACCGATTTTTTTGACGGAAGATATGCAAGAAAGTATAATATGATAACGGACTTCGGAAAATTTGCCGACCCTCTGGCAGATAAAATACTTGTTATATCCGCATACTGCTGTTTTGTCGATATGGGAATAATAAGCTGTATTCCCGTTATTATAATACTGTTCCGTGAATTTGCGGTAACATCGGTACGTCTTGTTGCAGCGTCCAAAGGAAAGGTTGTTGCGGCAAACATATGGGGAAAAGCTAAAACCGTAAGTCAGATTGTTGTTGTCATACTTGTAATACTTCTGCTTATAGTGTCGCAGTTTATCAATAACGAAACTGTCAGCTCGGTATTTTATATAATTGATAATGCTGCCGTATGGATTTCTGTTTTACTCACGGTCTTTTCAGGTGCAGTATATCTTCGGGACAACTCCGATATATATATAACAATGAAGTAATTTTGTAAAGGGAATGGTAAAATATGGGAATTTCGGAAAAATCAGTATGGTATAAGGATTATATAAGAACAACCGATGACGACAAATTTATATTGAAGCATTTTATTAAGGACTTTTTGTTTCAGCACAGACTGAGATATATGGTATATTTCAGAAAGGCTCAGACAACAAAAAGCAGGCTTGTAAAAGCTTTCTGTGAGTACAAGCTTTTCCGGCTTTGCCGCAAGTACGGTATAGAGATAAAGACACAGACTAAAATAGGTGAGGGCTTTGTTATGTGTCACCCTTATAATATAACGGTTACGCCCTTTGCCGAAATCGGAAGAAACGTCAATATTATGAAGGGTGCAACAATAGGTCTTTCGGGAGGCAGCCGTAAGGGAGCTCCCAAAATAGGCGACTGCGTATATATAGGTATAAATTCCACTGTTCTGGGAGGTATTACAATAGGCAATGATGTGCTTATTGCTCCGAATACATTCGTCAACTGTGACGTTCCCGACCACAGTATAGTTATCGGCAGCCCCTGCAGCATAATACACAGGGAGAATGCCACCGCAGAATATATATACTACAGAGTATAAGCTGTGTACTGCCTCAACAGTCTATCTGATACATTATATGGCTGTGCTTTCAAGCCAAAACACATTATATAGTTGTCAAGCCCTTTACGAAATTTTGGAATAATGACTAAAAAAGATAATAAAAAGTTGGAACATAATTCGGTCGGCGGTTATTGACTTAAAAGGCTTTAAGTCTTATAATTAATAAGCACGTTAAATGCACAAACACAATATGTTGTGTTTGTGCATTACTTTAGATACTAATTAGGGTGTAAAAATTTCAGTGTATATATAAGGAGGAAAATTATGATTGAGTATATCGAAAAACGTGACGGAAGAACCGTGAAATTTGAACTTAAAAAGATAGCAGACGCTATTTTCAAGGCTGCACAGGCAGTGGGAGGAAACAACTATACCGAAGCACAAAGACTTTCCGAGCAGGTTCTTGAGATACTTGAAAAGGAAAACAACAGCAAGCCTACAGTGGAGCACGTTCAGGATACAGTCGAGAAGGTGCTGATAGAGAACGGTCATGCACGTACCGCAAAGGAGTACATACTCTACAGGGCGGAGCGTACAAGAATAAGAGAAATGAATACAAAGCTGATGAAGATTTATGAGGATTTAACCTTCAAGGCTGCAAAGGATAACGATGTAAAAAGAGAAAATGCCAATATAGACGGCGATACCGCTATGGGAACAATGCTGAAATACGGCTCGGAGGGTGCAAAGCAGTTTTATGAGATGTATATTCTTGCTCCCGAACACGCAAAGGCTCACCGCAACGGAGACATTCACATTCACGACCTCGATTTTCTCACACTGACAACAACCTGCTGTCAGATAGATATAGACAAGCTTTTTACAAACGGCTTTTCAACAGGACACGGCTTTCTGAGAGAGCCTAACGATATAACAAGCTATTCCGCACTTGCCTGCATAGCAATCCAGAGCAATCAGAACGACCAGCACGGCGGACAGAGTATTCCAAACTTTGATTACGGAATGGCAAAGGGCGTTGCAAAAACATACAGAAGACTTTACAGACAGAACCTGCTGAGAGCAGCCGAGCTGCTTACAGACAGTGAAAACGTTATTGACGAAATCAACGAAATTTTCAGCAGTGCAGAGGCTGAAACTAATTCCACTCCTAAGCTTGATGACGGAGAAGTATATATGGAAGCAGAGCTCAGAATGCTTTCCGAAAAATACGGCAGCGATACCGCTCAGAAATTACAGAATTTCGCTTTCAGCCACGCCAACAAGGAGATAGACAGAGCAGTTTTTCAGGCTATGGAGGCATTCATACACAACCTGAATACAATGCATTCAAGAGCTGGTGCACAGGTTCCATTCAGCTCCATAAACTACGGAACAGATACCACTCCCGAAGGCAGAATGATTATAAAAAATATACTCCTTGCAACGGAAGCAGGACTTGGAAACGGTGAAACTCCAATCTTCCCTGTTCAGATATTCAAGGTAAAAGAGGGTATCAATTATAACAAAACCGACCCCAACTATGATTTGTTCAAGCTTGCGTGCCGTGTAAGTGCAAAAAGACTTTTTCCCAACTTCTCATTCTTAGACGCTCCTTTCAATATAGCATATTACAAAGAGGGTCACCCCGAAACAGAGGTTGCATATATGGGCTGCCGCACAAGAGTTATTGCAAATTATTATGACCCCTCAAGGGAAATAGTAAACGGCAGAGGAAATCTCAGCTTTACTTCAATAAACCTTCCCCGCCTTGCCATACTCAGCAACGGTAACATAGACTTCTTCTATGAGCAGCTGGACAGAAAAATAGATCTCGTTATTGACCAGCTTCTTGCACGCTTTAAGCTTCAGGCTTCCAAAAAAGCAAGAAACTATCCTTTCCTCATGGGACAGGGTGTATGGATTGACAGCGAAAAGCTTGACCTTAATGACAGTGTCGGAGAGGTTCTCAAACACGGAACGCTTACAATGGGCTTCATAGGTCTTGCAGAGTGCCTGAAGGCACTGACAGGCTTCCACCACGGAGAAAGCAAGGAGGCACAGAACCTCGGTCTTGAAATTGTAGGCTATATGAGAAGAAGAATGGACGAAGCTACAAGAAAGTATAATCTAAATTTCTCTCTTATAGCAACCCCCGCAGAGGGACTTTCGGGCAGATTTGTAAGAATAGATGCAGAGCGTTTCGGCAAAATTCCCGGAGTTACAGACAGGGAATATTATACAAACAGCTTCCATATTCCCGTTTACTACAACATATCCGCATATGATAAGATACAGCTTGAAGCTCCTTATCACAACCTTACAAACGGCGGTCATATCTCGTACATAGAGCTTGACGGCGATCCCAGTGAAAATCTTGACGCATTTGAAAAGGTTGTACACGTTATGAAAGAAAGCGGTATAGGCTACGGCTCTATAAATCACCCCGTAGACCGTGACCCCGAATGCGGATATACCGGCATTATAGGCGATACCTGCCCTAAATGCGGCAGACGTGAATGTGACGGTGTACACGAGTTTGAAAGAATAAGACGTATCACGGGCTATCTTGTAGGAACTGTTGACCGTTTCAACAATGCAAAAAGAGCAGAGGTTGAGGACAGAGTTAAGCACGATACCTCAGCAGATATGGAACAGTTGTAATATTAAAAGACAGCTCACTGTTAAAGGTGAGCTGTTTCTGTAAGTCAAAAACCATAAAGTTTAGGTCAAGCCTTTTCAAAGGCTTGCGGGTCAAGGGCAGAGCCCTGCGGGTCAAGGGCAGAGCCCTTGCGGTTTCCAAAGGCAGAGCCTTTGAGTAAGATACGTCTTGCAGGCGTTATAAGAGAATCCATCGTAGACGGCCCCGGAATAAGAATGACAGTATTCACACAGGGTTGTCCGCATAAATGCGAGGGCTGCCATAATCCTCAAACGCACGATTTCAACGGCGGCTATATGAGCGATACCGACAATATACTGAAAGCCGTTAAGAAAGACCCTATGCTTCAGGGCATAACATTTTCGGGCGGCGAACCCTTTATGCAGTGCGAACCGCTTATAGAACTGGCAAAGGCTTGTCATCAGCAGGAGCTTAACGTTATGATTTATACGGGCTTTACTTTTGAACAGCTTCAGGAAGGCTTTTCCGAACACCCCAAGTGGAAAGAGCTTCTGGAAAATGCCGATATTCTTGTGGACGGCCCTTTCATTTTGGCTAAGAAAAGTCTTATGCTCCGCTTCAGAGGCTCTTCAAATCAGAGAATACTCGACGTTCAGAAATCACTTACGGAAAACCGTCCCGTAATTATAGAAGAACTCAATAATAATTAGTAAGCTTACTTGATTAAAACAAGCAGTAACTCTTTCAGGGTGAACTTCATATATTATAATAATCACACTTTGAAAGGGAGTTTTTACTTTGACAAGTATTTTATACACTGTACAGCCCGGTAATACACTTTGGGGTATTGCCCAGTATTTCGGCACAACCGTGGAGGATATTTTACGTTACAACAATATACAAAACCCCGATATGATATATCCGGGACAGCAGATACGTGTTCCTGTAGGAATGGGCAATATTCCCAAGTGGTATGTGGTAAGACCCGGTGACACACTGTTTTCTATAGCTCAGAGATACGGTCTTGATGTCAATGACCTGATAGACAACAATAATCTTGCAAATCCCAATGTAATATATCCCGGACAGCTTATCATGCTTCGCAATATGTAAAGGCTTTTTTGCTTATCAATATGCAGAAAAAAACGGCTTAAAACCCTAAAGGGCTTTGAGCCGTTTTTTCAAAAAATAAAACCGGTAAGGTACTTAGTACAAGCTTCTTTAACATAAAATAAGATAAATAAGATGAGGTAAGCTTTATAACATTTCCATTATTTCTGACTGTTTATAATTTTTTTGATTTCGTCAAGTCTTTCAACATGAGCCTTATCGTCAGCCTTATCCGATTTTGTTTTAGGGTCGGGATAGATTAAAAGATATTTTCCGTTATCCGACATATAGCAATACTCAACGGTTTTTCCGAAAAGTGTAAATGAATTGTTTTTCTTTACCTCATCAATACATTTTTTAGCCGTATCCGAGCTTGTATCACTGAATTCATATATTTCCAAAGAAAATACAGAACTGTTGAACTTTACGCTGTCAAAGCGATAACCTTCATTTGCACCTATCAAAGCCGCATTAGTTTGTACGCAGTCATCGGAAACATACTCTTTATCCTTGAGAGCCTTACATATTGCACCTATACCGCTTTTTGTATTTTCCATTTCGGAAACTTTTACCTTATTTTCTTCAGGAATAGTGGCAGGCTTAATACCGCAGCCGCCGACCGATATTAAAGTAATAACAGCTATAGCTATTATCACAAGCTTTCTGATATGCTTTTTCATACTTTTCAACCTCGTTTCGGTATTGATTGCTGTTAACAAGCTTAAATATTATATCCGATTTACAGCTTCAATTCAATATAAAAAAATTATTTTTCAGGCTTATAGCTGCCCTTCAGTGATACACTGCGGTTAAATACAAGATGATTTGGAGCTGAATCAACTATATCAAGACAGAAATATCCAAGTCTCATAAACTGGAATGATGCAGGAGCAGTAATTCCCTCTACGGATTTTTCCGTTTTGCAGTTCTTCACCGTTTCCAGAGAACGGGGATTGATGTAATCCAGAAAGTTTCTGTCGCCCACATCGGGGTCGGGTACTGTAAAGAGATTGTCATAAAGCCTTACCTCGGCATCGGCACAGTTATTTGCATCTACCCAGTGTATGGTAGCCTTTATTCTTCTGCCGTCGGGAGTATTTCCGCCCCTTGTTTCGGGGTCATATTCGGCATAGACTTCAATAATGTTTCCGTTTTCGTCCTTTTTGCAGCCTGTACACTTTACTACATACGCTGATTTAAGTCTTACTTCGTTTCCGGGGTAAAGGCGGAAGTATTTCTTTGCAGGTACTTCCATAAAATCCTCAGCTTCTATATAGCATTCTCTCGTAAAAGTTATTTCACGCTCTCCATCTTCGGGTCTGTTGGGATTGTTCTCTACCGTAAAGGTTTCGGACTGTCCCTCGGGATAGTTTGTGATTATAAGCTTTATCGGATTAAGAACCGTCATAATACGTCTTGCACTTTCGTTGAGGTCTTCTCTCAGGCAGTACTCCAAAAAGCCGTAATCAACTATGGAATTTACCTTTGAAACACCAATTCTTTCGCAGAAATTGCGTATGGACTTAGGCGTATAGCCTCTGCGTCTTAATCCGCAGAGTGTAGGCATACGGGGGTCGTCCCAGCCGTTTACATAACCCTCTTCCACAAGGGTGCGAAGCTTACGCTTGCTCATGACTGTATTGTTGATGCCAAGTCTTGCAAACTCTATCTGTCTGGGCTTTGCCGGTAAGCTGACGTTATTTATAACCCAGTCATAGAGTGGTCTGTGGTCTTCAAACTCCAGTGAGCACAGGGAATGTGTGATTTTTTCCATAGCGTCCTCTATAGGGTGGGCAAAGTCATACATAGGATATATGCACCACTCATCACCTGTGCGGTGGTGGGTAACACGGTTAATTCTGTAAATAACAGGATCTCTCATATTGAAATTGCCTGATGCCAAGTCTATTTTTGCTCTTAACGTCATTTCGCCGTCTTTAAACTCGCCGTTTTTCATACGCTCGAACAAATCAAGACTTTCTTCTATCGGTCTGTCACGGTACGGACTTGTTGCAGGGGTAGACAAATCACCTCTGTATTTTCTCATTTCATCGGCACTGAGCTGACATACATACGCCAGTCCCTTTTTTATGAGTTCAACCGCACTCTCATACATTTTCTCAAAATACTGTGAGGCATAATAAAACCTGTCGTCCCACGTAAAGCCGAGCCAACTAATATCCTCTTTGATAGCGTCTACATATTCAACGTCCTCTTTTGTGGGGTTGGTATCGTCCATTCTGAGGTTACACATACCGTTATATTTTTCGGCGGTTGCAAAGTTTATGCATACAGCCTTTGCGTGTCCTATATGAAGATAGCCGTTAGGCTCGGGCGGAAAACGTGTGTGAACGGTTTTACCCTCAAACTGACCGCCCTTGGCAATATCTTCATCTATAAAGTCGTGTATAAAGTTAGCATTTCCTGCCGCTTTTTCATTTTTTATTTCCTCTGCCATATCAAAAAATCCTCTCTTTTTCAAGTTTAAGGGCGTTGCCCTTAAAAATCCCACCAAAGGCTCTGCCTTTGGAAACCGCAAGGGCTCTGCCCTTGACCCGCAAGCCTTTAAAAAGGCTTGACCTAAATTTTGTGGTTATGCTGATTTTACATTCCGAGTTTTTTCAGACCGTTCTCAAGTCTTTTAAGGGATTCTTCTCTTCCGAGAATATCCAGAATTTCGACTGCTCCTCCAGGAGTAACCTTTTTGCCTGAGACTGCGATTCTGGCAGGCCACATAACAGTACCGTTCTTGACCTCAAGCTCAGCTGCTAAATTTATTAGGCAGTCGTGTATGCTGTTCTTGTCCCAGTTTTCAAGTGCCCTGAGGTTTTCGGTAACTTTTGAAAGCATAACGGGAGTATTTTCGAGATTTGTTTTGCTTTTCTTATTTATAAACATATCAGCTTCATACTGAGGAAGCTCATCGAGAAAATCAATCATTTCGGGTATCTGAGTAAGCCGTGTCACACGCTGATGAAGTATGTCTGTAACCTTGCTCCAGTCAAGGTCTTTTGTTTTTACCGCTTCCTTATAGTAGGGCATGGCGTATCGGGTAAACTCATCTGCGGACATTCTGCGTATATACTCGGCATTGAACCATTCAAGCTTATCATAGTCGAATATTGAGGGAGATTTGCTTATTCCCTCGATTTTAAATGCTTTTGTAAGCTCTTCAAGAGTGAAAATCTCCTGATTGTTTTCGGGACACCAGCCTAAAAGTGCGACATAGTTTATAATTGCCTGCGGCAGATAGCCTTCGTTCACCAAATCCTCAAAGCCTGTTGAGCCGTGTCTTTTGGAAAGCTTTGCAATATTTCCGTCAGCGTCCTTACCCATTATAAGCGGAAGGTGTATATATACCGGTATTTCCCAGCCGAACGCCTCATACAGAAGATTATATTTGGGTGTAGAGCTGAGATACTCAGAGCCTCTTACAACATGGGTTATGTTCATTGTATGGTCATCAATTACGTTGGCAAAATTATATGTGGGGTATCCGTCCGCCTTTATGAGTATCTGATCCTGAAGCTCGCTGTTTTCCACGGTGATGTCTCCGAAAACGGCATCTGTAAATGTGGTTTTTCCTTCCAGCGGCATTTTTTGTCGTATTACATATGGTACGCCCTCGGCAAGAAGCCTGTCGATTTCCTCCTGAGGTAAATCACGGCAGTGACGGTCATATCCTCCGCCGGGCGTATCATCATCTTTAAGGCTTTCAAGACGCTCCTTTGAGCAGAAACACCTGTAGGCTTTTCCCTCTTTTATGAGCTGTTCTGCATATGGTCTGTACATATCCAGTCTTTCACTCTGCACGTAAGGGCCGTATCCCTTGGGCTTGTCAGGACCCTCATCGTGCTGAAGTCCGGCACTTTCCAGCGTTCTATATATAACATCTACGGCGGTATCGACATATCTTTCCCTGTCCGTATCTTCAATTCGCAGAACGAAATCTCCTCCGTTGCTCTTGGCTACAAGATATTCGTACAGTGCCGTTCTCAGGTTTCCTATGTGCATAAAGCCTGTCGGGCTTGGTGCAAATCTTGTACGTACTACTTTATTCTGCATTACAGTTTTCTCCTTTTCCTGCAATTTTTCCTTAATTTATATCCGTGTATGCTATTATATCAAAAAGTATTCGCTTTTTAAAGTACTGCGGCAAATTTTTATACATTAAGCAAATTTATATTTTAGAAAATATGTTGATTAAATTCTGCTTTTAAAGTATAATGTTTTAGTATAAAGCTGTCACTTAAAAACAAACATTCACCTAAATACATTTTAGCAAAATGGTGTGTTATATAAGTTGCTTAATAATGTGATAGCTTCAAAATATGTAATAAAAAGTTGAGGCGGTAGCAAGCTATGATTAAATTTTGCAGAGATAACCAAAAATTACTTATCGTTACATTTTTTTCAACGATTTTTGTGCATTTAATAAAAATCGTTAACTACTATCCCACATGGGACAGCGTTATTTATGGAATCGTTAAACCTATAGACGGCATGATTGTTACCGGAAGGTGGTTTTCGGGAATACTTGCATATCTGACTTCATCGCCTTATGATTTACAGTGGGTTGAAGGTGTGTTCTCTGCACTTTTTATTTCTTTTGCATTGGTATTATTTTTAAAGATATTTGATATTCGCAATACAAAATATCAGTATATTTCTGTTGCCACCTTTGTAACACTGCCTTGTGTATCTGCAACATTGGTATATCCTAACTGGGCTCCGGCATATACATGTGCATTATTATTTTCTGTATTGGCAATATACCTGTGCGTCCAGCAGAAATACAATAGACCGGTTGTGATTATATTATCCGCTGTACTTTTTACACTAAGTCTGGGTACATATCAGGCTTATTACACTTTTGCCTTTTTGATATTCCTGTTCTATATATTTACAAGATTATTGAATAATGGTAAAATTTCCGATTTAAAGTCAACTGTAATCAATTTTATCGTTTCATTTTTTAGCGGAGCAGTTTTGTACTGGATAATAAATAAAATAGTTATTGTAGCAACTAAAACAGAATTAACAGACTATCAAGGTGTTTCATCTGTACATTTCCCCGGTATAGATGAAATTGGTCATGCCTTTATAAACTCAATCAATTCTTTTTTTTCGTTCTTTATGGGCAGGCTGACAGTTGTGCAGGAAGGCATTTCTTTCCTGTTGCTTTATCCTATGATAAATATTATTATATTTATATTGCTTCTTATATGTGTTGTAAAATATATAGTCATGAAAAACTTCAGTGTGCCCGTTAAGGTTATAATGTTATTTACTATAATTTTAATTTTACCTTTAGGTTATGCTTTTTACTTTGCTTCACCTGAAGTTATTTATCACCGCTTAATGGAATTCGGAAACTATTTTATTTACTTCCTGCTTATAATATTCTTACAGCATTGTTCTATAAAAACAAAAAAGCTCAAACAAGTGATCATACTTTCCCTTGCGTTTTTATCTTTATATAATTTTTTCAATGCGAATATAGCATATTATCAGTTGAGTATCAGCTATGAAAAGACGTATTTTCAAAATATAGAAATGGCTTCCAAAATAGATGAATTGTCTGATGATGAAATTAAAACCGTAGCAGTAATTGGTGAATTCCAATACATTGAGGATGATTTATCGGCAAATCCTAAAATTACGGGAGCAACTACATCTGTATTTACTTTTTCGCAGGAGCATATAATTCGTTTTGCAAATTATTACCTGGGAAGAAGCTATATAGCTTGTTCAGAGGATAAGATTGAAAATATTAAAAACAGTGCAGAATTTAAATCCATGAAAAACTTTCCGTCCAAAAGCAGTGTCAGGGTTATAGATGATGTAGTCGTTGTTAAATTAGATAAATTGGAATAATAAACCGTATAGGTCAGAGATAAATATATAGAAAAATTTTTAGGAGTGTAAGTATATGAACAGTTATTGGAGTCAGTTCAAAAGCGGAACGGATATAAGAGGAGTTGCTGTTGACGGAGTAGAGGGTCAGAAGGTCAACCTGACAGATGAAAGTATCTGTACCATTACGGACGGTTTTGTAAAATGGCTTTGCGACAGAACCTCAAAAAAAGCAGATGAGCTTACAGTAGCGGTGGGTCGTGACAGCAGAATATCGGGTCCGCACATTATGGAAGTTGTTGAGAATGCTTTAAAAAGTTATGGGATAAAGGTTTTAGAGTGCGGACTTGCTTCTACACCGTCAATGTTTATGGCGGTTATTGATATGAAGTGTGACGGTTCAATACAAATTACGGCAAGCCATCACCCTTTTTACAGAAACGGACTTAAGTTCTTTACAAAAGACGGAGGTCTTGAAGCTGAGGATATAACAGCAATTCTTGAAAATGCCGAAAATAAAGACTTCTGCGAAAAATATGCAGATGGTTCTATTGAAGCTGTGGATTATATGTCGCAGTATTGCAGGCATTTAAGGGATATGATATGTAAAGAGGTCAATGCTGAAAATTATGAAAAACCTCTGGAGGGCTTTAAAATTGTTGTTGACGCCGGAAACGGAGCAGGCGGCTTTTACGCTGAGGAGGTTCTTGAAAAGCTTGGTGCAGATACATCGGGAAGTCAGTTTTTAGAGCCCGACGGAATGTTCCCGAATCATATTCCAAACCCTGAGGATAAAACCGCAATGAAGTTCATAACCGATGCTGTTCTGCGTAATAATGCCGACTTAGGCGTTATATTCGACACTGACGTTGACCGCGGAGGAGCTGTGGACAGCAAGGGTAATGAGATAAACCGAAACCGCCTTGTTGCCATAGCGTCGGCAATAGCACTGGAAAATATAAGCGGCGGCACTATAGTGACGGATTCAACAACATCGGCAGGCTTGAAAACGTTCATTGAAACGGAACTGGGAGGAAAACATCACCGCTTCAAGAGAGGCTACAAGAATGTTATAAATGAGGCTGTACGTCTTAATAGAGAAGGTATTGACTGTCCTCTTGCCATAGAGACATCAGGACATGCAGCTATGCGTGAAAACTATTTTCTTGATGACGGAGCATACCTTTGTACTAAAATCATTATAAAAATGGCACAGCTCCGAAAAGAGGGCAAGGATATATCCGACCTTACCGCAAGCCTTAAGGAGCCTGTGGAAAGCAGGGAATTACGCTTTAAAATAAACGCTGATGACTTTAGGTCAGCCGGAAACAGAATTATAAAAGAGCTGGAAGAATATGCCGCAACTCAAAAAGGCTGGGTTTTGGCTGACGACAGCAGAGAGGGTGTCAGGGTGTCGTTCGGAGAAAATGACGGGGACGGCTGGTTTTTACTAAGACTTAGTGTACATGACCCTATTATGCCGCTCAACATAGAGAGCGATACGGCAGGCGGTGTTGATATTATCCTGAGCAAGCTTATGACGTTTCTTAAAGAATGCGATGATCTTGAAGTCAAGTGATTTTTGGGGAAGAGCAGGCGATTGCAGACCACGGCAGACTTAAGTCTGCCGTGAAAATTAAAGCATATGCTTTAATTTTGGCAAAAGCGAACGCTTTTGCCGTCTGCAATCGCAGCCTGAGCGTTGACGCAGATTTTGTTTAATATATATCGGGTGGTTTGTATGATAAGCACATAACCCTGACCGAAAGCTTTTTGGTGACAGCAAATGGAAGAAAAAATAAGAGAGTTGAGAAAGAAAGCCATGTCGCTTCCGTTAAGTCCGGGAGTGTACATTATGCGTGATTCGGGCGGAAAAGTAATATATGTAGGTAAGGCAAAGGCTTTGAAAAACAGAGTAAGCCAGTATTTCGGTTCACATACTAACCATACGCAGAAGGTAATAAATATGGTTGAGAATATTGATACCTTTGACTATATAATTACTGACAGCGAATTTGAAGCATTGGTTCTGGAATGCAGTCTTATAAAGCAGTATATGCCGAGATACAATATTCTGCTTAAGGACGACAAGGGCTACAACTATATAAAAATAACTAATGAAGCATATCCTTCCATAACTGCCGTAAATAAAATCGAAAATGACGGTGCTGCTTATATAGGACCGTATATGAGCGGATATTATGTGAGCAATGCGGTAAGTCAGGCGAGAAAGCTTTTCAGGCTGCCTGACTGCGGAAAAAAATTTTCTGCCGACACAAGAATCCGTCCGTGTCTGAATTATCATATAAAGCTGTGCAGTGCTCCGTGTGCGGGGAAAATTTCTGAGAAGGATTATCGTGAAAGCATAGCTGAGGCGTTAGAGTTTCTGAAAGGCGGCAACAAGCTTGACATACAGAAAATGACTGAGGAGATGGAAAAGGCTGCGGAAAATCTGGAGTTTGAGCGTGCGGCAAAAATAAGGGACAGAATCACTGCTGTTAAAAAGATGTCTGAGAAGCAGAAAGTAGTCTGTTCAAGGATAGAAGAGCAGGATATTATATCGGTCATAACGGAAGATGACAAAGCCTGCTTTGAGATATTTCTTTTCAGGAACGGAGCTTTGTTTGACAGAGAACATTTTATAGTAAGAAATATATATGACCTTCCGCAGGCAAGAAGTGAATTCATAAGCGGATACTATTACATGAGGGATTTTGTTCCGTGCAGAATTTCGGTTGACGGTGAAGTATCGGATAAGGAACTTCTTGAAAACTGGCTGAGTGAAAAGCGGGGGAAAAAAGTATCGGTTGTCATACCTCAGAGGGGCGAGCAGCTTATGCTTGTTGAAATGTGCAAAAAGAATGCAGCTGAACATCTTGCACATCAGCGTGGAGCTGTCGGAAAGGAGCTTATGGCACTCAATGAGCTGGGAAAGCTTTTAGGGCTGCCGAAGCCGCCTAAATATATAGAGTCCTATGATATTTCAAATCAGAACGGAACTGCAAATGTAGCCGGTATGGTTGTTTTTGAAAACGGAAAGCCTCTTAAAAGTGCGTACAGAAAATTTGAAATAAAAACAGTCGTAGGACAGGACGATTACGCTTCTATGGCAGAGGTTATAAGCAGACGTATAGAAGAATATGAAAAGCATAAGGACGAAGAAACAGGCTTCGGCAGACTGCCCGACCTTATTCTGCTCGACGGAGGAAAAGGACAGGTAAGCAGTGCATCGGCTGTATTGTCCGCAAAGGGATACGATTATATTCCGCTTTTCGGTATGGTGAAGGATAACAGGCATAAGACACGAGCAATAACCGATACGGGAAAAGAAATAGCAATAGGCAATAAAAGAAATGTATTTACTCTGGTTTCTACGATACAGGAGGAGGTTCACCGATTCGCCATAGGTTACCACAGACAGAAACGCAAATCCAATGCATTCAGAAGCTCGCTTACAGAAATTACAGGTGTAGGTGAAAAACGTGCAAGACTGCTTATAAAGCATTTCGGAACAATAGCAAACATAAAAGAAGCCGAAATCGAGGAACTGGAAAATACTCCTTTTCTGAATAAAGCTGTTGCACAAAATATATACAGGTATTTTCATAATACGGAAGAATAATGTCCCCATAATCATTAGGTGAATAGTCAGAACTTAAAATTTTATATAAGATATTTTAATTGTGACAAAAAACACTTGATTTTTATCAGATTTTATAGTATACTTTGAGTACAATCGCATTTTGGCGGTTAGCTGAGCAAGTCAGAGCTAAAAATCCTATGTAAATGTGAACGACAGGCCCTGTACGATTGGGTGCTGTGAACCATGTCAGGCGGGGAACCGAGCAGCATTAAGCAGATTTCCTGATGCGATGCAGTAAGTCTGCCGTTCTCATTTGCATAGGGAAGCCCGTCTGTCTTGCTCTTTTAATTTAGAGTGATTTCGGCAGTAAAATTCAAAGGCTTCAGCTTGGCTTGGGGCGATTGCAGCCCGTTTCAGACAAATGTCTGAAACGAAAATTCAAGCGGAACGCTTGAATTTTGTCAAAAGCATTCGCTTTTGACGGCTGCAATCGCAGTATGAGCAAAGCCAAAGGCAGAACACGGTCAATGTAACGGGAGGTAGCTTGTAATATATGTATCAGGTATTGTATCGTAAATGGCGGCCTGCTGTATTTGAGGACGTATCAGGTCAGCCGCAGGTTACCGTTACCCTGAAGAATGAGCTTAAAACGGGAAGAATTAACCACGCTTATCTCTTTACGGGTTCGAGAGGTACAGGAAAAACCACATGTGCCAAAATTATGGCTAAAGCTGTAAACTGTCTGAACCCCGCTGACGGAAATCCGTGCTGTGAATGTGAGATATGCAGAGGAATTGACAACGGCTCAGTAATGGATATTGCCGAGATAGACGCAGCCAGCAACAACGGTGTAGATAATATACGTTCCATTATAGATGAAGCCGCCTTTGCTCCTGCAAAAGCAAAATACAGAGTGTATATAATAGACGAAGTGCATATGCTTTCCCCGGGAGCATTCAATGCTTTGCTTAAAACGCTGGAGGAGCCTCCTGCACACGTTATTTTCATACTGGCTACTACCGAGGTACACAAGATACCTGCAACTATTCTGTCGAGATGTCAAAGACTGGATTTTCACAGAATAGCGTTAAATGACATAGCGGACAGACTTTGCTTTGTTGCCGAAAGAGAAAAAGTAACCCTTGACAGAGAAGCTGCTATGATAATAGCTGCCGTTTCGGACGGTGCTATGAGAGATGCACTTTCCCTGCTTGACAGGTGTATAAGTGAGGGTACGCATATAACGGCAAAGCTTGTTCAGAGTACCGCAGGCTTGTTAGGTCGTGAGCATATTTTTGAGCTTGCCGGCTGTATAATTGACAGAAATATTGGTCATTCTCTTGAAATTACGGAAAAGCTCTACAGCGAAAGCAAGGATATGGGCAGACTTTGCGAGGAGCTTATCGAGCATTTCAGAGGTCTTATGCTGATAAAAACAATGAAAAATGCGGATACTCTTATAACCTTCTCTTCAGCTGAAAAGGAAAGAGCGTTTTCTCAGGCAGCAAGATTATCAGTTGAGGATATTATATATGTCATTGATGTTTTACAGCGTGGCTATGACAAAATAGCAAAGGGGCTGACAAAAAAAAGCGATATGGAGCTTATGCTTATACGGCTGACATCACCTAAATTAAGCATTTCCACCGAGGCGGTTCTGTCAAGGATTGCCGCACTGGAGAGAGCTGTAAAAAGAGGCTTGTCGTCATTTAAAGCTCAGGACGGCGGTTCGGAAAAAAATGTAAAAGCTGAGAGTGAAGCCGATACCAATGCTCCGTCAGACAGTACGGAGAAAGAGGAAAAGGCGGTTTCTGCAAAGAGTACATCAGCAGATTATGACGAAATTATAAAAAACGCAGTTCCTATGGAGGACTGGCAAGAGGTACTGGATATTTTAAAATCATATTCAATGACCATTGCAACTTCATTTAAGAATACAAGGGCATACGTCAGCGGAGATTATATACTGATAGATTCCCGGAATGAGCTTGCATTCAGGCTTTTGAAGCAACCTGCTCACAGAGAAAGAATGAGAAGAGCTGTAAAAGAGGTAACAGGAAGAACATATAAGCTCGGACCTTACAGAAAAGCCGAGGAGAAAGCTCAGACACAAGACCCCATGCAGGAACTTTTGAATAAAGCAAAGCAGTCGGGAGTTATTGTTGAAGAAGATTAAAAACTGAAAGGATGATAATTGTGAAAGCAAGAATACCGAGAGGCGGAACACCTGCAAACCTGCAGCAAATCGCAAAGCAGGCACAGAAAATGCAGGAGGAAATGGACGCAGCAAGCAGTGAGCTTGAGGTTAAGGAATATGCCGCTTCATCAGGCGGTGAAGCAGTAGAAGTCGTTGTAACAGGTAAAATGGAGATAAAGAACATAAGCATTAAACCCGAGGTAGTTGACCCCGAGGACGTTGAAATGCTGGGAGATCTCATAATGGCAGCTGCAAACGAGGCTTTAAGAAAGGCTGCCGAGGACAAGGCAAGCACAATGGAAAAGATTTCCGGCGGACTTAATATCCCCGGATTGTTCTAAAATATATATGTCATCGTACAATGCAGCACCCTTGGCAAAGCTTGCGGAGCAGTTTGAACGATTACCCGGTATAGGAAATAAAACGGCACAGCGTCTGGCATACTACGTTCTGAAAATGCCCCGTGAAAGAGCCGTTGAATTTTCTCAGGCTATTATGTCGGCACACGACAGCATTCACTACTGTAAGGAATGCTGTAACCTTACCGATAAGGAAAAATGCTCCGTATGCGAAAACAGCAGGAGAGACCATTCAACTATATGTGTAGTCGAAGATCCGAGAGATGTTATGGCTGTCGAAAGAACTCAGGAATATAACGGAGTTTATCATGTTCTGCACGGAGCAATGTCGCCGCTAAACGGAATAGGACCCGAACAGCTTACTATAAAGGAACTGCTTGCCCGAATACAGAACTCTAAGGTTAACGAGGTTATTATGGCAACAAATCCGACGATAGAGGGTGAAACCACCTCTATGTATATAAGCAAGCTTCTCAAGCCTTTGGGTATAAAGGTTACACGTTTGGCATACGGAATACCTGTAGGAGGAGATTTGGAGTATGCAGATGAAGTCACCCTGCTGAGAGCCCTTGAGGGCAGAAGCGAAATGTAAAGCTGTAAGACTTTATAAGATAATAAAAGCTTTACGTGCTTCACACTGTTACCAAACATTTTTAAGGAGGGATAATACTTTATGACAAAGGCTAATACCAAAACAATCGCACATAACAAAAAAGTTTCTCATGACTATTTTATAATAGAGAGTATGGAAGCAGGTATAGAGCTTAAGGGTACAGAAGTAAAATCCCTCCGTGCAGGCAGAGTAAACCTCAAGGATTCATGGTGCTCGGTAGTTGACGGCGAAATATTTATCAACGGTATGCACATAAGTCCCTATGAACAGGGAAATATATTTAACAAAGACCCTATGCGTGTAAGAAAACTGCTTATGCACAAAAGGGAGATTATGCGTCTGTTCGGACTTGTAAAACAGGACGGATATTCGCTGATACCTGTTTCAGTTTATTTTAAAAACTCAAAAATAAAAGTACAGGTAGGTCTTTGCAAGGGTAAAAAGCTATATGACAAACGTGCCGATATTGCCGCAAAGGATGCAAAAAGAAACATCGAAAGACATCTGAAAGAACAGTTTAAGCAATAAGCTGTAAAATATATGGGGGTGTAAAGGTTTCGACAGGGATTGTAAGTCTTGGTAAGCGGGTAGTGGAGCGAAGCCACTTTAAAATTCGCAATTTTAAATAATAAACGACAACTATAACGTAGTTGAAATGGCTGCCTGAGTGCAGCCCGTCACATTAAGAAGTACCACGGTCTTTTTGTTGGCGTGAAGAAGTGGTGAACGTGAACACAGCAGCGTCTTGAGCTTTGTCATGAATTAAAGACTACCGTAGTAATAAGCCTGTTAACGGGCGTATTATGAGGGGAACCACAAAACATTAACTACACTCGTAGAAAGCCTTGATAAGCGGTTTTTGGACAGGGGTTCGACTCCCCTCACCTCCACCATCTTTCTCGTATAAAAAAGAAACCCCGTATTTACGGGGTTTCAGACTGTAGAAAAACTCGGAATTCGTGAAAACGGATTCCGAGTTTGCTGTATATATCGAGAAATTTTTAAATACGGGCTTTTATTTTATCGTTAGTTG
>ONDU01000029.1 GCA_900316615.1 uncultured Eubacteriales bacterium
TGACAGACCGCCTGATGATAGTTCGCCATCTCCCGAAGCTCACAGCGGAACATTTGTTAACAAAGATTACGGCTCACTTACCTTCAACGGTGACGGCAAAAGCTTAGATTTGAACCTTACCGATAGTATGTCCGAAATAACGGGCATTCCCGCAGGAGAGCAAAACGGAACTTATGTATTTCTCTTTCATAACGAAAGCTGGCGATACGATAAAGCCGAATATTTCCGCATTACCGTACAAAATAAAAATTACCGCTTCCGTAATACTATAGGTATGACAAGTACAGATACAATAGCTTTCTATGCCGACAGCAACAGCGACAAGCCTGCCGTATTTATAAAATCAAAGGAGTGATTTACTATGTTTTGTCCGCACTGCGGAGCTGAAATAAAAAATATCAGCAAATTCTGCCCCGACTGCGGTTCACCTCTTCCACAAAAAAATTCCGCTCAAAGTAACTCTGTTGAGGGCAATAATTTTCAGGGAAATAACCCTCGTAATATTCCCGAGCCGCCCTTTACCGACAACAATATAATTTCAGATAAGCCTCTAAAGCGTAAACGTAAACCGACCGCTAAAAAAATGATACGTGACGGACAAATGGTAACTCAGAACATCGCTTACTGTGCCGACGGAAAGTATCGCTGGATTTATGAGCTTAGTATCATAAAAAATCCTACAATATTCCTGCTTGTATGGAAAATATTTTTCTTTATCATTCTCGGAATTTATGCCCTCACTTTCATTATAGACCTTGTCGGCGGCGATATGGACGGAGAACGCTTTCTTGAGAGCCTTAAAATGTTCGGTATATTTTTCATAGGAATGACCGTTCTGGTTGCATTGGGTGTCCTCGTATACGCCGCCATAATGGGAGGAAAATACTGCGTAATGTTTGAAATGGACGAAAACGGTATTCTGCACAAGCAGCTTCCCAGGCAGGTAAAAAAAGCTCAGGCTATAGGTATCGTAACCGCACTTATGGGAGCGGCAAGCGGAAATCTGACTACCATAGGCGTAGGTCTGAACGCTTCGGCAAATACGGAAATGTATTCGGAATTTGCAAAGGTTCGTTCGGTAAAGCCGTATCCGCACCGTAATCTCATTAAAGTAAACCAAACCTTTGGTAAAAATCAGATCTATGCCGATAATGCGGATTTTTCTTTTGTTCTTGACTATATACGCTCACATGTCCTCGAACAGTCAGGTTCATTAAAAAATTAAAAAACCGTTCTCAGCCTTAACGGAGAAAACGGAGAAGTTTTGATTGAACTTTTTCAAAAGCCTTTCCAAAGTCAGAGCCTTTGGAAAGGCTTTTGAAAGGTAAAGTTTAAGCTTCTACACTTTCTTAAAAAAACAATCCGGGCGGATTTGCTCAAGCAAATCCGCCCGGATACTGTAACTGCAATATTATAAAACCTTGTGATTTTCCGCATTACACCTTGATATGTGGTTCTTGATTGCCGAAAAGGTTTCCGCACTTATAACATGCTCTATACGGCAGGCATCCTCCTGTGCCGTATCCTTGTCTACTCCCAGTTTAATAAGCCACTTCGTAAAAAGCTTGTGCCTTTCGTACATAGTATTAGCTATATCAAAGCCCTTTTCCGTAAGCTCTATAAATCCCTTTGAATCCATAGTTATATATCCGTTCTGTCTGAGATTTTTCATAGCTACACTTATACTCGGCTTTGAAAAACCAAGCTCATTTACTATGTCTACAGAACGCACTTCTCCGTTGCGTTCCTTTATCATCAATATAGCTTCAAGATAATTTTCAGCAGATTCCTGTATTTTCATAATAAATTTCAAACTCTCCCGATTATTTTATTGCTTTGTTATATTTTAGCACAAAATATCAATTATATCAATGAATATTTTTTTAATAAATCATACAAAATTTTGAATCCGCTTAAAAATCACCCAAACTGTAAATACAGTATTTATATTGCAGAAAGTCCCTTTTCAATGTCTGCGAGAATATCTTCTACGTTTTCAAGACCTACAGAAAAACGTACCATTCCGCTGTCTATTCCTGCTGCAACAAGCTGTTCGTCCGTAAGCTGACGGTGAGTTTCGCTTGCAGGGTGCAGAACGCAGGTTCTTATATCAGCTACGTGTACCTCGTTTGACGCAAGCTCAAGCGAGTTCATAAACTTCATAGCAGCTTCCTTTCCTCCCTTTATTACAAAGGAAATTACTCCGCTGCAGCCCTTGAGATACTTCTTGCCAAGCTCATAGCATTTATCACCCTCAAGACCGGGATATTTTACGCTTTCTATCTTGTCGCTGCTTTCAAGATACTTTGCTACTTTCATAGCATTTTCACAGTACTGCTTCATTCTTACTGCGAGAGTTTCAAGACCTAAATTAAGCAGAAATGCTGAGTGTGCGGCAGGATATACTCCGAAATCTCTCATAAGCTGCATTCTTGCTTTTACTATGTATGCCATATTTCCGTAGGTTTCCGTATATGATATTCCGTGATATGACTCGTCAGGCTCGTTTATTCCCGGGAAGTTTCCTTTTTTCCAGTCAAACTTTCCGCTGTCTACTATAACTCCGCCTACCTGTACTGCGTGTCCGTCCATATACTTTGATGTGGAATGTACCACTATATCTGCTCCGAAATCAAAGGGCTTGCACAATACAGGTGTTGCAAAGGTATTGTCAACTATAAGCGGTACGTTATGCTCGTGTGCTATTCTTGCAAAACGCTCTATGTCAAATACAGTAAGTGCGGGATTTGCTATTGTTTCTCCGAAAACTGCCTTTGTATTAGGCTTGAATGCTTTCGATATTTCTTCGTCACTTGATTCAGGGTCTACAAATATGCACTCTATACCCATTTTTTTGAATGTGAATGAAAACAGGTTTACTGTTCCGCCGTATATCTCAGGTGTACTTATAAAGCTGTCGCCTGCTTCGCAAAGATTGAGTATTGAAAGCAGCGTTGCTGCCTGTCCTGAGGATGTGCACATTGCTCCTACTCCGCCCTCAAGCTCTGCTATTTTATTCTCTACCGCCATAACAGTAGGGTTTGCAAATCTTGAGTATATAAGCGACTTCATAGGTTGGTCAAATACTGACGCTACTTCCTCAGTCGAATCATACACATATGTTGTGCTTTGTACTATCGGCATTACTCTGGGCTCTGCATTCTTAGGCTTATAGCCTGCGTGCAGACATTTTGTTTCATCTTTCATTTTATTTATTCCTCCGTACTTTATTATTTATTTTCAGCTCACAGCTTCGGGAAAATGAGAAAATTTTTTAAATTTTCTCATTTTCCCGTCTTATGCCTTGCTGTTACTCATTTTTTCCGCAGCATTTCTTGTATTTTTTGCCGCTTCCGCAGGGACAGGGGTCATTTCTGCCTACCTTTTTGCTTTTGCGTACAGTACCTGAAGATGTGCTGTTCTCCGAACCGCCGCTTGTAGATGTGGGATTAGCCATTTGCTCACGCTTTATAACAACGGAAGCTTCCTCAACGTTTTCCTTTTCCTCTTCGGCTATTTCCCTGTCTATTTCTTCGGAGCTTTCACCCTGCAGAACAGCCTGTTCCTTTGCTGCCTGAAGCTCTCTTATACGCTCATCTCTTATAGCTCTTAGCCTTTCAACGTCTGCAAGCTGTCTTTTCTGAATTTCGGCAATCTTCTTAGGTGCGGACAGACAAAGCTTTGCTGTGTTTTCTCTGATAGCGTCTATCATCTGGTCGAACATATCAAAGCCTTCAAAGCGGTACTCAACTACGGGGTCTTTCTGTCCGTATGCTCTGAGCCTTATTCCCTGCTTGAGATTTTCCATATCGTCAATATGCTGCATCCAGTAGGTATCAACGCTCTTGAGCAGATATACACGCTCCATCTCACGCATTGTATCCTCGGGAAGAAGGCTTTCGTTCTCCTCGTACCTGTCATTTGCCTTTTTCTGAAGTATGTCAATAATCTGCTGATTTTCCATATCTGCAAGGTCATCAAGTGTAAAATCAAGGCATTCATCGTCCTCGTCAATAACCCAGCCTGTGTAGTAATCCTTAAGACTTCCGAGATTCCACTGCTCCCTGAGCATATTGTCATCGCAGTAAAGCTTGACTGTTCCTTCGATATTTTCGTTTATCATCTTTATTATAACATCTCTGATATTTTCTCCGTTAAGAACCTGGTCACGCTGAGTATAGATAATTTCTCTCTGCTTGTTCATAACATCGTCATACTGGAGAACGTTCTTACGTATAGCAAAGTTTCTGCTTTCAACCTTCTTCTGTGAGCTTTCTATTATATTTGAAAGCATTTTGTTTTCTATGGGCATATCATCGGGAGTATTGAGCCTTGTCATAACGGCTTCCATTCTTTCGCCACCGAACAGACGCATAAGGTCGTCCTCTGTCGAAAGATAGAAGCGGCTTTTTCCGGGGTCACCCTGACGGCCTGAACGTCCTCTTAGCTGATTGTCTATACGTCTTGACTCGTGACGCTCCGTACCGATTATATAAAGACCGCCTGCTTCTCTTACCTCGTCAGCCTCTCCCTGAAGCTCATCTTTAAACTTCTGGTTAAGCTCTCTGAATACTTTTCTTGCTTCGAGTATTTCCTCGTCATCAGTCTCGCCGTAGCTTGTTGCCTGAGAAATCATCTCTTCGTCATAGCCCTGCTTTCTCATTTCGGAAAGTGCCATAAACTCAGCATTACCGCCCAGAATTATATCCGTACCACGTCCTGCCATATTTGTTGCTATGGTTACGGCACCCTTCTTGCCCGCCTGAGCTACTATCTCAGCCTCCTTTTCGTGCTGCTTTGCGTTGAGTACGTTATGCTTTACACCACGTTTTTTAAGCATAGCACTGAGAATTTCGGACTTCTCTATTGATATTGTACCTACAAGCACAGGCTGTCCCTTTTCGTGACACTCTATAATATCATCTATAACGGCATTGAATTTTCCCTTTTCGTTCTTGAAAATAAGGTCGGGTTCATCTATTCTCTGTACAGGCTTGTTGGTTGGAACTTCGATTATATCCAGCTCGTATATTTCTCCGAACTCCGCTTCCTCTGTCATCGCCGTACCTGTCATACCTGAAAGCTTCTTGTAAAGACGGAAGTAGTTCTGGAATGTTATTGTTGCAAGGGTTTTGCTTTCGTTTTCTATCTTTACGCCCTCTTTTGCCTCTATAGCCTGATGAAGTCCCTCGTTGTATCTTCTTCCGTACATAAGACGGCCTGTAAATTCGTCAACGATTATAACCTCGCCGTCCTTTACTACGTAATCTATATCAAGACGCATTGTTCCGTGTGCCTTGATTGCCTGATTTACATGGTGCTGTATCGTAAGGTTGTCGGGATCTGTGAGATTTTCTATGCCGAAATAAGCCTCTACCTTTTTTACACCTGTCTGTGTAAGTGTAGCTGTTCTTGCCTTTTCGTCCACTACATAATCTATATCATTGGATTTATAGTAATCCTCTTTATCCTCTTTGTTATCTATCTCGGCAAACTTCTCACATTTGAGTGTACGTGCAAGCTTGTCAGCTCTTTCATACAAATCAGTTGACTTGTCTCCCTGTCCCGAAATAATAAGCGGTGTTCTTGCTTCATCTATAAGTATGGAGTCTACCTCATCAACTATGGCAAAGGTATGACCTCTCTGTACCTTTCTTTCCTTGTAAACTACCATGTTGTCTCTGAGGTAGTCAAAACCGAACTCGTTGTTTGTTCCGTATGTAATGTCTGCGTTGTATGACTTCTTTCTCTCGTCACTGTCAAGGTCGTGTACTATCAGTCCTACCGAAAGTCCGAGATAATTATAAAGCTTTCCCATCCATTCTGAGTCACGCTTTGCAAGATAGTCGTTTACCGTTACAACGTGTACACCCTCTCCTGTAAGTCCGTTCAGATATGCAGGAAGTGTTGCAACCAACCAGCACTCTGTCGGAAGCTTCACGGCATACTGCAAATGCATCGGGTAAAATATCATCGGTTGTTTCTCCGTTGGCAAGTCTTTCCTTAAGAACATTTGTCTGGTCTTTAAGCTCTGCCTCGGTCATTGCCTTGTATTTATCCTCCAACGCAAGCACGCTGTTCATTATAGGCTTAACCCTTTTCAGCTCTTTTTTACTGTAGTTTCCAAATATAGCTTTCAAAAAACCCATATTTATCCTCCTTGTTTTGTATCTCTACCTTAAGCATATCATAAATTCATAACATAAAATTATTCATTATTCAATTAATAAAGGCTCGTAATCTTTTTCATTATACCATACTTTAAATCTAAAATCACTAAAAAAATATGAATATATAAAAAAATATTTTATCTTGGGATAAATTTTCATATAAAACATTTTTTATTGCGTATATTCAGTATATAATATGAAATATACGGTGTAATTCAATATTTAAATACAGCTCCGTATTTCTTGTACACATCTGCAAGCGTACGGTTTACGTTCTCTATTGAGTACTTTTCTGACATTTTTACCGCTGTTTTGGTGAGTGTATATTTCATATATTCTGTCCGCCATTTCCTGCCAGTTGTCAAGCTCTACAAGATAACCGTTTACTCCGTTCTCCACTAAATCGGCATTTCCTCTTACTCTCGTAGCTATTATAGGCTTTCCTATTGCCATAGCTTCTATAAGATTTACGGGAAGTCCCTCACGTCTGCTTGCCGATACCGATATGTCGCACATAGACACAAGCTTATGTATATCCCTTCTGTAACCCAGAAAATCCACTCTGTCCTCTATACCCATTTCCTTTACTATCTGCTTGTATTCTTCCAGCATTCTCTGATGTCCCGGAAGCAGAAGCCTTATTGTCGGTATTTTTTCCTGAAGCGACTTCACCGCATTGAATATCATCTCCTGATTTTTTCCTCTTACAATATCAGCAGGATAGATAAGCATAAAGCTGTCCTGTGAATATCCGTACTCCTCCCTGAGCTTTGCTTTTATTTCATCTGTTGAGGGAGTGAACTTTTTAAGGTCAACTCCTACTCCGTTTACCCTGATTATGCCGTCCTTTACCTTGAATTTTTTCTTTACGGCAAGATTGTAGTCCTCACTGTTTATTGTTATAAGAGTATCGGTATAACGTGCAAGGTATTTCTCTACAGGATAGAAAAACAGCCAGTTCATAAGCGGTGCTCCCTTGAAAAAGTGAAAGCCGTGTGCGGTATAGATGACTTTTGCTTTTGTTTTTGCTCTTTTGGCAGCAGTTCTCGCCGCTACTGCTCCCATAGGCGTGTGACAGTGGATTATATCATAGTTTCCGTCCTTTATTATCTGTGTAAGCTCAGATATGGCTTTAAGGTTTTTCAGCTTGAACGGAGAACGCTGCAAAGGGATAAAATGAAATGCGTCTATTGAGCTGAAATCGTAGCCGTCCTTATCCGCTGAGTTGTCGTAACAGGATACTTCTATGTGATGTCCGTTTTTCCTTAAATAGTTTATGTAGTTTGTGTGGAACTGTCCTATATGGCTTCTTACATTAGATACAAATAATATTTTCATTTCTTTTTCTATCTCCTGAATTAAAAATTTTTAAAAAAATTTATTTTAGCTATTGACATTACCAAAGATTATTGATATAATAATCAGGCAGTCACGAAAAGCGGATCACTAGCTCAGTTGGTTAGAGCAACCGGCTCATAACCGGTAGGTCCCGGGTTCGAGTCCCTGGTGATCCACCACGGAAGATATTTGTTAAGGCAAGTATCTTCCGTTTTTTTATGCTTAAACTATGACGAAGAAAACAGAAAAGTTTTGATTGAACTTTTTCAAAAGTTCACGGTTTCCAAAGGCAGAGCCTTTGGCGGGATTTTTAAGGGCAGAGCCCTTAAACTCTCCATTCTTCAAGTGCCTTAATGCGTAATGCATTAAGGCAAATTATACCCCCAAAGCCGAATACGGCTTTGGGGATTTTTGTATTCCGTGTTTAAGGGTTTCACCCTTAAAAATCCTGACGAGAGCTCTGCCCTCGACCCGCAAGCCTTTGAAAAGGCTTGACCTAAACTTTATGGTTTTTCTCCGTCTGAGTTTATCGTACTTTTTCGGCGAATACCTTTTCCAGAAATTCTCTTACAGCTCCATCGCCGCCTTTACGTCTGCATACAATATCCACAGAGCTTATAACGCTTTCCATAGCATCGCCCGGACAAGCAGAACAGCCGCATTTCTTCATACATTCAAGGTCGTTGTCGTCATCTCCTATGTATGCCGCCTCTGACCACTGCAAGCCGTATTTTTTCAGAATTTCTTCCATAACCTCAGACTTATTCATCACACCCTGAAAAACCTCGTCAATCCTTAGTGTTTTCGCCCTCGATTCCACTATTTCCGAAGTTTTTCCCGTAATTATAGCCGTTTTTATTCCGTAGCCTGCACACTGTATAAGAGCATAACCGTCCTTTACGTTGAATGCCTTGAACATTTCACCTTTCGCACCGACATATATTTTTCCGTCTGTCATAGTTCCGTCTACGTCCATAACAAGCAGCTTTATATTTTTCAAATCAGTCATATTTCCGCTCCGCACCTTACAGGACAATTCCTATATTCGTAATATCGTTAATTCTGACCGTACCCACAAGCTTTCCGTCATCTACAACGGGCAGTGCGGAAATATTCTTGTCATTCATAAGCTTAAGAGCCTCTATCGCAAGCATATCACTTGGAACTTTAATGGGATTTACGCTCATAAGGGATTTTATATCAGCCTTGTATACGTCTATATTCTCGTTGCTCAATGCTCTTCTGAGGTCACCGTCCGTAAACACTCCGTTGAGTTTTCCGTTTTCGGAAATATTAACTATACCCAGAGCTTTTTTGCTCATTACAATTATAGCGTCCCTGAGCATAGCATCACAGCCTACAACAGGATTGCTTTCACCTGTGTGCATAATATCGCCTACAGTATACAGCAGTTTTTTCCCTAAAGAGCCTGCGGGGTGAAAAAGTGCAAAGTTCTTCTCATTAAAGCCGTATATTACAGATGCACAAACCGCCAGAGCATCTCCGAAAGCAAGTGCAGCCGTAGTACTTGAAGTAGGTGCAAGGTTCATCGGACAAGCCTCTTTAAAATAGGGAAATACAAAGCTGTAATCGCTGTTTTTTATAAGAGTGGATTCCCTGTTTCCCGAAATTCCCACAAGAGGAACTCCTATTGCTTTAAGGCTTGGAATAAGCTTTGTAACCTCCTCACTTTCACCTGAAAACGAGATTGCTATAACAACATCATCGCTTCTGAGCATACCCAAGTCGCCGTGCTGAGCTTCGGCAGGATGCAGAAAGAATGACGGTGTGCCTAAGCTGGACATTGTTGCAGCTATTTTTGTTCCTATATGTCCGGGCTTTCCCATTCCCGTTATTACTACCTTGCCTGTACAGCTTACTATAAGCTCAACGATTTTGACAAAGCTTTCGTCAAGTGCATTTTTTGTTATTTCAAGAGCTTCTATTTCGGTATCAAAAAGCTTTTTTCCTTCTGCTATAACTTCGCTGTTATTCATCGTCATTTACCGCCTTGTAAATCTTTATCAGATTTTTCAACATTCCCTCTACCTTGTCGAGATATACCATATTTGCTCCGTCAGAAAGAGCATTTTCGGGGTCGGGGTGTGTTTCCATAAATATTCCGTCAACGCCTACAGCTATGGCAGCCTTTGCGAGCGGCTCGGCAAACTCTCTGTTGCCGCCTGTAGCATTTCCCTTTCCGCCGGGCTTCTGTACGCTGTGAGTTGCATCGAATATTACAGGAAAGCCGAAGCTTTTCATCTCCACAAGACCTGTCATATCAACTACAAGATTGTTGTAGCCGAAAACTGTTCCTCTTTCGCAGAGCATAAGATTACTGTTTATATCTTTTATTTTATCTATGCAGTTAACCATATCCCACGGAGCTAAAAACTGAGCCTTTTTGATATTTACTGCTTTTCCTGTTTTTGCTGCCGCTACAAGCAAATCCGTCTGTCTGCACAAAAATGCGGGAATTTGTATAATATCCGCTACCTCTCCTACTGTGCCTGCCTGCCAAGGCTCGTGAACATCGGTTGCTATTCTTACTCCTACTTCTTCCTTTATATCGGATAATATCTGAAGTCCCTTTTCAATACCGGGGCCCCTGTAGCTTTTTATAGAAGTTCTGTTAGCCTTGTCGAACGAAGCCTTAAACGTAAAGGGGATTCCGAGCCTGTCGGTTACTTCCTTTAAATGCTTTGCTATCATCATTGCGTTTTCCTTGCTTTCTATTACGCAAGGTCCTGCTATAAGTCTGAACATAATTTAAACCTCCCCGCTTTTTCTGAGATATTCCTCAACCTTTGCTATATCCTTGGGAGTATCCACGGATATTGTCTTGCAGTGTGCATTTATGTAGTATATATCCTTGCGGTTTTCAATAAATCTGAAAGAGTCATTTTCCTCTATTTTTTCTATGGGACCTCTGGGAGTATCGTGATAGTACTGCAAAGCTGATTTTGTGAAAGCTCCTACACCTACAAATTTATGGTAGGTATAGTTCATAGCTCCCTTAGGGAAAGGTATGGGACTTCTTGATATGAAAAGGCAGATACCGTCCTTGTTTGTTACGATTTTTAAGTTGGTGCTGTCTACAACCTCCACGGGATCGCTGAAATCAGTCATAAGGTTTGACACGTAAAAACCTTTTGTATCTATATTTTCAGGTATGCACTGCACTATGGCTTCTTTCTTTATGCAAGGCTCATCGCCGTTTACCATTACATACAGGTCAGCGTCTATTTTCTGAGAAAACTCGTACAGTCTTTCTGTTGCTGTTTCGTTGTCCTTTGATGTCATTACAACCTTCGCACCGAAGCCCTCTGCCATTTCCTTTATTTCCTCGCTGTCGGTTGCAACGTATACTTCCTCAAAGCACTCCACTTCTTTTGAATGCTTCCACACCCACCACAGCATAGGCTTGTCAAATATCATTTTTGTAGGCTTGTTATAAAACCTTGTTGAGCCGCCTCTTGCCGGTATCATTCCTATAATTTTCATATTTTTCTGTACACCCTTTCTTATAGTTTAAGGGTTTCACCCTTAAAAATCCTGACCAAAGGCTCTGCCTTTGGAAACCGCAAGGGCTCTGCCCTTGACCCGCAAGCCTTTAAAAAGGCTTGACCTAAAATTTATGGTTTATGAAATTTTTAATTTTATCTTTTATTTTACTTTATAAGACTGTCTAAGTCAACACGGGGAAAAACTTCAAGCTTTCCTCCCCTTGTAGCGTTGTATACCTTGAAGCCGACCTTGTCGCAGGCTTCCTTTGCAAGCTCGTATGACCTTGTTGTATAGTGCAGGTCGTGTACTACCTTGTCGGCTACGTCCTTGTCATAATCGTCACAGAAATAATTTTTTACGGTATTGTCTACAACCTTATTACCGTCCTTGTCTGTCATATTACTGAAATTGTGGTCTACGCCTATCAGATATACTTCGGAAAATCCCATATAGTATGCAAGCTGTATACAGGTTATCGTAACTGTTCCCGTACATTCAAGCTGCTTTGACGCATCATATGAAAATGCGTGATTGCCCTCCTGAAAATGAATGTTGAAATAATAAGCGTTGTCTATGTCTACATTGTAGTACCAGTTGAGCTGTGCAGGTATGAATTTATAATCACACTCTATCGCATTGACCTGCTCCTGTATGTTTTCCATAATTACGTTGTCCTCGCATATGTAAAAGCTGGGCCGCCATTCGGTCTGAGGAAATATCTTGAAAATCCTGTTCATTCCGAAAGTATATTCTCCTCTTTGGCTAAGAATGTTCAAATCCTCAGCTTTCAGGCTTGGACCGTTGCCGCATATGAAACACCTTTTTCCCTTATATTTGTCCTTTAGTGCCGCAATTCTTTTGCCGTCATGAGAGCTTTCAAAATGACTTTGCACAAAAGGTCTTGTTCTTGAAAAAAGCGAGTTTTTTACCTTGTCAGTAATTCCCATTGTTTTATCACCTGTTCTTTTTAAGTAAGTCGTGCAGTAACTGCCTCGTTTCCATATTTGCCGCTTTCAGCCAGAGCTTTAATACGGAAGCTTCAAGAAGCTTTGCTGTTTTTACAAGTCCTAAAGTATCTTTCAGGTCAAGATAGCAGTAGTAGTAGTAATTGTATTTTTCCTTTTCACTCATATTCCTGAGCTTTGTAATCTGCTTTGCGTACATTGTATAGCCTATAGGATTTTTTTTGAACTTCTCCCTTCCCTGCATTGTAAGTCCGCCTTCAAGATACTCAGCTACATATATAAACTCGTTCGTCCACCTGATTTTATATCCGTCAGCCGCCATTCTTGACCATACTATATCTTCAGTTATGAAATTTTCGTTTTCTATCTCGGGAAACGGGTACTTCCTCATAACCTCGGTATACATTACCTCGGACTTGTCTCCTGATACTCCGTACTTTTCCCTGTCAAGACTTGTTGCATCTACATAATCTCCTTCAAATGTCGTTCCGAAAAGCTCTCCTGACGGCGATTTTATTATACCTGAAAATCCTGCAAAGCCTGTCTTGTCCTCTATTCCGCTGTCTATTTTTTCTACAAGCTCGATTGCGTTATCAGGAAGATAATCGTCTGAGTCAGATATAAAAAACAACTCTCCCTTTGCAAGCTTTACTCCCTTGTTTATGGCTCTGTGCTTGCCTCCGTTCTCCACTCTGTAAAAGCGTATCTCAAAGCCGTTGTTCTCTTTTATCCAGACATCAAATTTTTCCTTGGGATTATCCGTTGAACCGTCATCTATTACCAGCCACTCAAAATCCTTTACTGTCTGCCTTTTCAGAGAATTGTATAAACTTTCAACTATATCCGCTCTGTTGTACAGTGGTGTGAAAACCGTTACCATTTCTTTTCCCCCATGCTTTTTTGTATGCGGTTCCTTCTCAGATTTTCGGCTTCGCTCTGGCGGCGATTTCAGAAATTCAAAAGTTAACTTTTGAATTTGCTTTAAGAGCTTCGCTCTTAAAGTCCGCCCGCAGATTAATCTGCGGCGGCTGAAATCGCCCTCGCTCTCCCGTATCCGCTTAATTTCTTCCGTTCATAAAGTACCCGAAAAACGTCTGCTCACCGTCTGCCGTTTTTTCCGCAAAGTCCATTCTCCACGAAAGCTTGTAAAAGTATGTATCCTGTGCGGATATTATATCATTGTAGGTTTTTTCGTCAAATCTCAGATTCATAACCTCCTGCAAGTCATCAACCCTCGAATTATTGTAGTCAAGCTCATCTATAAGCTTTCGTGCGACAGGTATGTTCTCATAGACAAGACACATAAAGTAGTCTACAAGCAGATAATCTATGAGATAATCCTTTTTTCTCCAGTACTCCCTGAAAAGCCGGTTCATAGCCATCTGTACTGCACAGCCTTTCTGACAGCCGTTTATAAATGATGTCCACCTGTACTGCGATACATAGGCACTTTCTCTTTGTATTCTCTTGCAGGTATAGAACTCGCTTTCAAATATGCTTTCGGGCAGCTTTTTCGGAGCAAACACAGTTGCGTCTATCCATATTCCGCCATGCTTTGAAAGCAGGCTCATTCTGAGTATATCCGAAAACTGTGCATTGGTTATTATTCCTGAAGCATATTTTTCGGAAATATAGTCGGGTATATCTGCGTATTCATTGAGATTTTCGCTTGTAACTATGTAAACAGGGTGATTTGTGGAAGCCTTTATGCTGTCAATACATTTTTTTACAATGTCGGGAGCTTTGTCATAACCCTGCATCCAGCTTACCCATACGGGAGCATTTTCATCATATTCGGTTTCAAAGCTGTATTCCTTAAATTCATCTAAAACATAGCTGAATTCTTTTTTCAGCTTTTCAAGAAGGATTTTATTTTTCTTTTTATAGAGATTGTCAAACACAGGTACTCCTTTGAACGCCGTTGCAAAAAATCCTATAAAACCGAGCCTTACCTCCTTATGTGAAAGGCTTTGAGAGAGTATGCTGAACGGAAGTACCACTCTGTTTTTTAATAATGAAACTATCTTCATAATTCACCTTTTTATATTATATTCCGTAATTGAGAGCATTCCTTATTTTTGCCGCAAGCACAAGTCCTATACTGCTGTTCGACATAAGAAAGGTTACCTTATTTATAAGCTTCATATCACTTACATCTTTCAATGTAATGTGAAGCTGCCTTCTGTATTCCTTTATCTTTTTCCTTCCTGCGTTATCCCTGTCTATGTCCTTGTTTTTAAGCAAAAGCTGATAGTGATAAAGACAAACCTCGCACATAATTGTTTTTGCCTTGCTGTAAAGTGTCGGATATTTTTCCTCTATCAGCAGCATTCGCTCATGTACTCCGTCAATCATATCAAGCCTGTTTATCTTATATTCTCCCATAATGCTGTTTTTCCGCTGGAAATAATAATAGCACTGACGGTGAATATATACTATTTTTTCCGCTCTGTCCAATGCTCTGAAAGTGAAGAACTCGTCCTCGTTAAGCCTGCCCTTCGGAAATCTCAGGTCTTTCAGAATTTCAGCCTTGTATATCTTGTTCCACGCTGTAGTTCTTACCTTAGTGTTCCGCATTGTTGTTTCTATAGCCTGCTCGGAGTTCATAACCTCAAATTCATCGGATAAATCAGGCTCTCCCTGCTCACCCTCGTACACCACAAGTACGTTGAATGCTCCTATTTCAGCTCCGGCTTCAAGCATTTTTCCTAACGTAAGACTTATGGTTTCGCTGTCTATCCAGTCATCACTGTCTATATAGCTTATGTACTCGCCTGTGGCTATATCCGTTCCTGCGTTTCTTGCGTCCGACAAGCCTCCGTTTTCCTTGTGTATCACTTTTACTCTGCTGTCTTTTTCTGCGTATTCCTCGCATATACAGGGACAGCTGTCGGGCGAACCGTCATCTACAAGTATTATCTCAAGATTTTTATAGCTCTGATTTATAATGCTGTCAACACTCTTTCTCAGATATTTTTCTACATTATATATCGGAACTATTACACTTACCAACGGCTCTCTTTTCATCATTTAACCTCATATTTTCTGTCACTTTTCGATATTGCAAAATATACTTTATATAGGAGCTTATATAACGGCGGAAAGTAAAATATAAGAAAACAGTCAAGCTTTGTTCTTTTATCTGCAATACCAAGCTCACTTGCTTTCTTGAATTGTTTTCTTATATTTTCCTTTATCTCTTTCTTTCTGCCTGAAAATTTCTTTGCGGCTTTGCTAAGCACAAGCATTCTGTACAGATTTATATTATGCTTTAAAAGTCCCATAAGAGCAAGACAGTACATTTCTTCATCATTTTCAAATATCTTTAAAATTCTTTCTCTTACCGTTATTCCGTCAAAAAGCTTCTTCTCTGAAAGCTTGGAAGTTGCCGCTGAGTTTTCTCTGAGAATATAGTGATAAAACGGTTTGTCCTCAAAAACCGATTTTTCCGAATTGAGAAACACCTCAACGTTAAAAAGATAGTCCTCGTTTATTCTTATATCCGAGGGCATTCTTACGCTGCCGATAACCTCACGCTTATATAACTTGTTCCATATTCCGGGTTCGACAAGTTCACCTTTCATCAGATCCCTTATGCCTTGCCTGTTATCCTGTACCATAAGCTTTCCCGTATTGTAGTAATAGTCTACCCTTGACGGAAAAACCATCTGATAACCGCAGTGCGATATGTCAGCACCGTACTTCAACGCATTTTCAAGAAGATGCTCAAGCATTTCAGGCTCTATGTAGTCATCTCCGTCAACAAAGCTTATATAGTCACCTGCTGCACACTCTATACCTGCATTTCTTGTATCGGAAACTCCGGAATTTTTCTTGAATATTCCCTTTACCCTGCTGTCCTTTTTTTCGTATTCCCTGATTATATCTCCCGAGCCGTCAGATGAACCGTCATCAATTACTATTACTTCCGTATTTCTATGAGTCTGAGAAAGAATACTGTCAAGACTTCTCGGCAGATACTCCGCTATGTTGTATACGGGAACTATAACCGATATTTTGTATTTGCTGTTATCTGACATATCCTGTACCGCTGCCCTCTTTCAGTTTCTTTATCATTTCTTCTCTTTTTTCCTGACCAAAATCCTTACTCCGAACAGTATAGCTTTCATCAAAAACTATGCCGTCTTTCATTTCAGCCTTGCGTCTTTCTATAAAAACTCCGTATTCCTGTATTACCCTTGCAGGATTTCCTGCTGCTACGCTGTCGGACGGAATATTTTTTGTTACTACACTTCCTGCTCCTATTACAACATTATCGCCTATTGTAACTCCCGGAAGTATTATGCTTTCAGCCCCTATAAAAACGTTGCTTCCTATTCTCACAAGACCTATTCTTGTATAGCCAAGTGAGTTTTTCGTGCTTGCATCGTGTGCAAGTATATGCACTCCCGGTGCTAAGGTAACATCATCACCTATGGTTATCAGCCAGCTGTGCGAATTGTCTATTTCTGTTCTGCCCATTCTGTTGAAGTTGCTGCCTACTTTAAGTCCGTTTTCTATCAGAACTTCTGTAGGCGTTTCTCCCCTGAGTTTATATATAAAAGACCTGATCTTCATAACATTTCATATCCTCTCAAGCATATCTTCTACTGCCTTGACCGTAACTTTTTTATCAAAACGCTTTCCACGCTGGGCGGACATTTCTGCATAATGCTCAAGCAGTCCCTTTTCTGTAAGTATCTTCTTTACTCCCTGATAAAGGCTTTCTTCATCGTTTTCGGTTACTATTCCGTACTCATTGTTATACCCTAACTGTTCCTGCATTCCCGAACAAAATGTTGTAACAACAGGCGTACCCGTAATAAGTGCCTCTGTAACAGCTGTACTGAAACCCTCCGAATATGATGAGCATACATATAGGTCGCAGCTTCTTACATATTTATATGGATTTACCCTGTAGCCTAAAAATATAAATGTATCTTTAAGATTGTTTTCCGAAAGATATTCTTCTATTTTTTCCTGCTCATCGCCTACACCCAGTATATACACCTTGTTTTTTATTCCGACTTCAAGAAGTCTTTTATGTATCGCTGCAAGCCGCTCAAAGCCTTTTACCTTTGTTATTTTCCCCACCGAACATATGTTGAAACAGTCCTGCGAAAATTCTACGTCATCTACATCTTTCATCGAAAGCTCTCTTATCTGCTCGCTCTCTATGGTATTGTACAAAACCTCCGACGGTTTGTCAAACGACAGCGTATTTGTAAAATATTCCTGCGTCATTTTGGATACGCATACTGTATTGTCAAACCTGTTGTAACAGTCTTTGGCTTCTTCATAATTCCTGAATCCTGCTGCCGCAACTTCCTTACTGTCTATCTTACAGTGTATCCAACTTACAAGCTTCGTTTCTTCATACGGACATCCGCTTGCTATCCTTGCCGTAACTCCTTCAAGATAAGATACTATAACATCATACCTGTCCTTTATAAGCTTTCTGTATAAAAATTCAGGGCTGAACATACTAAGTATCTTTGAATTTCCCCTGATTATCCTTTTAAAAGCATACCTGTACTTTACATCATTACTAAGAAACTGTCTGTTTACACCGACATCAAACAAGCACATAACAGTAACATCATATCTGCTTTTATCCATGTTGTTTACAAGGTTGACCAATACCTTTTCAGCTCCGCCGTGTCCCAGCGTTGGAATTAAAAATAATACCTTTTTCATCTTGCTCCACCTTTTAAGTGTTTTTCGTCAGACATTGGTTACAAACCTTGCCCTTACCGGTTATAAACATTATAGCCTATATACTTGCAGTCAGTCAACCGAAAATTTTTTGCACGACTTCGGGTTATGCGGCGATTGCTTTCCTGCGGAAAATTCCGCAGGAAAACCGCAAGGCTTAAGCCTTGCGGAAGCGGCAAAAGAGTACTTTTGCCGCTGCAATCGCCGCTCCCGCACGGAGTTTGGACTTACAGTTTTTCCGTAACTACTCTTATGCTGTAATTTTCGGGTGATATGTTATTTATATCGTTGTCGAGAAGCTCAACGATATTCATTGTTATGTTTGTGGGGTTAGGGCTTACGTTTTTTATGGTGAAGTCACAGCTTGCAAGAAGCTTTTCAGAAGAAAAATCGTAGATAGCCACAGCGGAAGAAGCAGTCATTCTGAATTCGTTATTCAAATTGGTATTGCTCATAGCTCCCGTAAGATTAGGCATATTTATTTCAGGAGTTTCTATTCTGAGAATTTTGCCGTCATACTTTGTAACTGCATTTATTCCGAGGAATTTCTGAGAACACTGCATATAGAAAGACACTCTTATTTTATCGCCTACATTATAGCTTGTACCGTTTATAACAGCTGTCGTTGTTTTAACCTGAGATGATATTTCCTGCTGTTCGGCCACATCTGTAAACTTCTCAGGTTCATTAATTTGAGATGATGATGCAGATTTGCTTGATGATGCACTCTTTGAGGACGAAGTTGTTTTACTTGAAGCTGCACTCTTTGAAGACGAAGTTGTTTTACTTGAAGCTGTATTTTTTGAAGATGAAGCCGCTTTGCTTGAAGAAGATGATTTAACAGAGCTTTCAGACTTACTTTTGTCAGCAATTATTTCAGAAGATTTTTTATTATCAGAGCTTCCGCCCTGAGCATTTCCAGAGGAAGCATTCGCCCTGCTTTCTGATGTCGTATTCGGACTGACTCCGCCGTTTGCAGATGATGAGCCTGAGCTTCTGTTTCTTTTAGGATAATTTATTACATAAGCTCCGCTTGCGTCTGTTGCAGCTTCTCCCTTACTGTCAGTTGCAGCCTCCGCTACTCTTCCGTCGGCATAGGTTCCCGCCTCTATCCATTCACCGTCAGGACTTGTTCCGTTCATAACAACAATTTCCCCTTTGGGTGTCAAGCCTACTTCCGTTTTAACGTCTTTATCCTTATCCTTGTTATTTACTGCTCCGAACACCATTGCTCCCACTGCAATCAATACAACTGCTGCCACAACACATATTACTGTAATTTTTACTGTCTTTTTCCCGTTATTATCGCTCACAAAAGCTCCTCCAATCCATTATTTCAGTTCAACATAACCCTGATGAAGAATAACATAAAAATTTTGATTGAACTTTTTCAAAAGTTCACGGTTTCCAAAGGCAGAGCCTTTGGTCAGGATTTTTAAGGGTGAAACCCTTAAACTCTCATTCATTAGATTATAACATCTCCGCAGAGTTAGGTAAAGTATATGAAAAATCTTCTCAAATCATATATTCAGTCTTTTTCAAGACCTTTTAACTGCTCTATTTCATTTCTTTCAAGCTTTATCTGTCCGTCCTTTATCAGTTTTACCTGCTTTACCTTGTATGACGAGGGTGCCGCATTAGGCGATTTGTCAAGCTGAACTTTTAATACACCTGTAAGCAAATTTTGTTCAACCACTATCCCCTTTCCGTCTGGCGTGTTTACTATAGCACCTACCTTAGGAGTTTTCCTGAGCAAGTCCGTATATGCCTCCTGCTCATATTTAAGACAGCACATAAGCCTTCCGCACGTTCCCGAAATCTTTACGGGACTTAATGATAAGCCCTGCTCCTTTGCCATTTTTATAGAAACAGGCTGAAATTCTCCCAAAAACGATGAACAGCAGAACGGTCTGCCACATATTCCTATTCCTCCCAGCATTTTGGCTTCATCTCTTACACCTATCTGCCTTAACTCTATCCTTGTCTTGAATATAGCTGCCAAATCCTTTACCAATGCTCTGAAATCAACTCTTCCGTCTGCGGTAAAGTAAAAAAGTATCTTGCTGTTGTCAAGAGTATACTCAACGTCTACAAGCTTCATTGAAAGCTTATGCTGTGCTATCTTCTCTCCGCATATTTTGAAAGCCTCTTTTTCTT
Source organism: uncultured Eubacteriales bacterium (assembly GCA_900316615.1). Classification (GTDB taxonomy): domain Bacteria; phylum Bacillota; class Clostridia; order Oscillospirales; family Acutalibacteraceae; genus CAG-964. The sequence goes on from ONDU01000029.1 coordinate 19,853, forward strand.
TCTTTCTGTTTTCCTCTATGCGAAGAATATCTTCTTCATTTGCCTTTCGTATAATCTTCTTAAGCGGGTGTACTATATCATCATCATTTATTTTTCGATTAGTCATAGCTATCTGTCCGCACTCAACTCCCCTTGCGGTTTCAACTATGACATAATCTCCAAGCTTAAGCTTAATGGAATTAGGTGCAAAATAATATATTTTGCCTACTTCCTTAAATCTTACTCCTACTACCTCTGTCATTTTTTCCTCCTTATCTCGCTGCAAAGCCATGTGCTGAACAAATTCATATTTATATTGCTTCCAAGCCTTTGCAATGCTGTATCAAGCGTATCTGTAATATTAATCAAATTTATTATATCAGTCTTTTCACAGAGCTTTCTTTCAGCTTCACTGCATTTTATTCCTGCCGTTTTAGCTTTCAGAGCATTTGTTATTATTCCCTTAAGACTTCTTATAACCTTACCTGTATGTTCTCTGTCCTTTAAATCTTTAAGTGATAAAAGCAGGTTATATCCCTTACTTTCAGTTATCGCTAAGGCTATCCTTTCAGCTTCGGCATATATTTCATCACAGCTTTTATCCTCTTCCTCCGCACTGTCTAAATTATACACAGTTACCCTTGAAAGTATTGTCGGCAAAAGACTGTCTTTTCTCTCACAGCATAGTACAAACAATATGTTCTGCGGCGGTTCCTCTATGAGCTTGAGAAGTGCGTTCTGTGCCTGTATCTGCATACGGTCGGCATTTTTTATAATGTATACCTTGTTTGCAGCCTCGTTAGGTCTGATATACGCATCTGCACATATTTTCCTGACTTCCTCTACGTTTACAGCCGCTGTCTTGCCGGAAAGCTGTGCCGTGTAAATATCGGGATGACTTAGGCTTTCTGCTTTTCTGCACTGAGTACATCTTCCGCATGGTCTGTCATTCTCCCTGCACACTGCCCACTTGCATATATATTCAAGCTCACCGTCAAAGCCTTCTCCGTCTTTATCCTCAAGAACTATGGCATGGGATATTCTGTTAAGCTTTAATGCTCTTCTCAGTGCATTTTCTCCTGATGACAGCTCTTTTTCAACGCCCAAGAAAATCACCCCTTTACATATAGACTATATTTTAACATTTTTTATTAAAAATTACTACTTATTTTATATGAACTTTTATAATTTTATTTTGAAAATTTTATTAACTCATTTTTTCAAAAGAATACTTGATAAAAATATTTTCAAGGGTGTATAATTAATGTTATAAATATATAATTTATGGAAGAGGTGTTCTTTTATGGAAAAAAATAGTATATCAAGGCTTCAGGATATTATTGACGAAAGCAAAAGGATTGTATTTTTCGGCGGTGCGGGAGTAAGCACGGAATCGGGTATTCCTGATTTCAGAAGCGTTGACGGTCTTTACAATCAGAAATACAAATATCCTCCCGAATATATGTTAAGCCATTCGTTTTTTGTAAATCATACAGAAGAATTTTTTGATTTTTACCGTGATAAAATGCTTTGTTTTTCGGCTAAGCCCAACAAGGCTCATATATTTCTTGCAGAGCTTGAAAAAGCAGGAAAGCTCAGTGCAGTAATAACACAGAACATTGACGGTCTGCACCAGATGGCAGGCAGTAAAAAGGTTTACGAGCTTCACGGAAGTGTACACAGAAATTACTGCACCAACTGCGGCAAATTCTATGACGCTCATTATATAGCTGACGCAAACGGTATACCTAAATGCGAAAAGTGCGGAAGTATTGTGAAGCCTGACGTTGTTCTTTATGAGGAGGGTCTTGATGACGGCATAATGAGGAAAAGCATAAAGGCTATACAATCGGCTGACTGTATGATTATAGCAGGAACAAGTCTTGTAGTTTATCCTGCTGCGGGACTTATACACTACTTTAACGGAAAGCATCTTGTTCTTATAAACAAGGGACAGACGGGCATAAACACAAACGCCGAGCTTGTCATAGCAGCTCCTGTAGGCGAAGTTCTTTCTCAGATACGTATTTCCGTTTAAGGGTTTCACCCTTAAAAATCCTGACGAGGGCTCTGCCCTCGACCCGCAAGCCTTTAAAAAGGCTTGACCTAAACCTTATGGTTAATGGGATTTATGAATAAGATTAAGCAAAAACACACTGCGGTATGCACAAGCCGCAGTGTGTTTTAGAATTTAAACGCATTTAATTAAATCTCTTTGTTCTCGTATATCTTTACGGATATAAGCATTGAAACAGTGTACATCAAAGCCGCTGCTGCCAGTACCGCTATTGCTATAAA